>CALUUV010000043.1 GCA_944324055.1 Candidatus Gastranaerophilales bacterium
CTTCCAGTTGATTAAATTTCATTATATAATACTATCACAAATAACGATAAAAAAAGTAGGGGTATAAAATTTTTGACAAAAAAGGTTCTATATACTGATTTTGAAGGTGTTGATTTCGTAATTGCTGATATGTTGGAAAACAAAGATATAAAAAAAGCTATTACAAGATCAAATTTATACCGTTTTTGGAAAAAAGTTGTTGGGGAAAAGTTTTCTGAAAAATCTAAACCATATAGTATGGTTGGCTCAGGTGTAATGGTTATTGCTTGTCAAAATTCTATCGTTGCCCAAGAATTAAATATGCAAAAAAGAATGTTAATAGAAAAATTTGCCCCATATTTAAAATCACTTAGAATTACTCTAAAAGATTTACGCTTTGATTGTAAAAAATGGCAAGTTGAAGGCAAAGAATAAAAAATAAAAAGGTAAGCTATTATGCTTACCCTAGATTTATTTTGGTAGTTTTAGGATGTCTTAGTTTATGTTTTTAATCCAATCTTTTTGTTTTGTTTACTCCTGCACCTGTTGCTTTGTATAAACCAATTGAATCAACAATGCAGGCAATTTTGTTTTGTACAACAAGGTTGTCTATTGTCAAAAGATTTTCTTGTTTTTGGTTCAAATCAAGTTTTGACATAACTCCTTGTTCATACATTCTCTTTGATAAATTATAATCTTTTGTTTCTAATTTTAAGTTTTTAAGATTTTGATTATATTTATCATTGCTATATTTATAGGCATACATTGCATCATTAACTTCTTGTATAGATGTTAAATTTGTATTTCTATATGATTCAAGCATTTTTTCATATTTAACTTTGTTCATTTTTAAGTTAGCCATTTTAGCTCCACCAGTAAAGAATGTTTCCATTACTCCACCGCCAAATCCCCATATTAGATTTGGAATCATTGACATATTGCTAGAATTTAAAACATTAAATAATGCTATACCACCAATGTTTATTGTTGGTAAAAATTCTTTTTTAGCAACTCTTACATCAATACCGGCTTTTTGTAACATTAATTCTGATTTAATATAATCAGGTCTTTGAGTAATAATTTCTGATGAAATAGTTTCTGGCATGTTGTATTTATAATCAATTGATTTATAACTTGCACGTTTTAGTGAGTTAATATTTTCAGGGCTTTCACCAATTAAAACAGCTAATTGGTTCAATGCTTTAATTCTTGCTTTTTCCAAATCTATTAAATCAGCTTCTCCTGCAACCATAGCTTTATTAGCTTTTACTACATCTGATGTTGATGTAACACCTTCTCTGTTACTTATAAGCATTTGATTATAAATTTCTTTTCTTAAATCAACAATATGTTTTTGAGTTTCAATTAATTGATCTAATTGAATAATGTTAAAATAAGTTGTTCCAACTGCAGAAATTATTGAAATATATGCAGCTCTTTCATCTTGAATAGATGCTTCATATAGTTTCTTAACTGATTTTGTTTTGTCGTGATTTTTCAAAAAGATATCAGCTTCGTAATTTACCATGATAGGGAATAACAAAGAACCGTCGCTATTATGTTCAGTTCCACCATAACCTGGAATAAAACCTGCACCGACTGTTGGTAATTCATTTGCTCTTTGTGCTTTTACGTTTTGGAAATACTCATCAACAGTTAATGATGCAATTTTACTATTATGGTTATGTTCCATTGCTTTTTGAATATAATCATTTAAGTAATCGTCATTAAAGTTTTCCCACCAAGGTAAATTGATGAAATCATATTTATTTTCTACTTTTAATTTTGTCCATTTAGTTTTTTGTTTTTTGTTTGTTTTAACTTTTTCTACTTTGGCAGATTCTACTTTCGAATTTGTATCAACGGAATCTTTTTGAACCCCCAAGTGTATAAATGCTAATGCAGGCATGCAATTCATGCTTATAAAGTTTGCTAATAATAAACCTGCAATTATCCTTTTTTTCATTATTTTCTCCTACTACTTGCATTTTTTCTAAGGTGATGATATCATAAGTTTGTTGTAAATGCAACATGTTTTTATGGCAACATTATATTATAAAGAAAGAAATTATGACAACAGAAGTAAAAGCGGAAGAATTAAAATCAAAATTATCAAATAGATTATATACAGATTCACTTTATTATGATGTAAAGTTAACAGAAAAATTTTCTAAGATGTTGGGATTGCAATTATTTTCTAAATTAAATTCCCCAGTATCACCTGAAGAATTTTTGGTATTAGATGTAACATATTCAAATCCAGATATTTGTCAGAGGGATTTGGCTAAATTATTAGTAAAAGATAGAGCTAATACCGGAAGATTATTAGAGTCATTAGAAAAAAAATTATTGATTAAACGAGTTGTTGATGTAAAAAATAATCGTTTGGTAAAGAAAATTGTATTAACAGAAGAAGGTGACAAAGTTCTTCATGGTGTAATGGAAAAAGTTCTTCCTGTATTTGATAAAGTTTTAGAAAATTTTACAGAAGAAGAAATAAGATTTACTAAAGATATTTTAAAGCGTATGAGAGATACATTTAAAGATATAGTAGAGTTACAGATATAGAGGTTAAAATGAGCGAAAGACAAGTTGAAAATAAAACAAAGAAATTAAGTATTAAAAAACCTGTAATGATATTTGTAGGTGTAATAGTTGGTATATTATTGTTGTTTTGGATATTTGAAGAGATGAAATATCAATCAACAGATGATGCTTATGTTGAAACAACAACAGTAAGTGTAGCACCTCGTGTATCAGGTCAGATAATAGAGGTTTATGTAAAAGATAACCAATCTGTTAAAAAGGGTGATATAGTAGCAAAAATTGACCCAAGAGATTATGAAGTAAGATTAGCTCAAGCAGATGCTGCATATCAAAGAGAATTGTTAAATCAAAAGAATGCAAAAGCAAATTTAAGTGCATCAAATTCAGAATTAGAATTAGCAAATACAGATGTTAAGCGTTATACAAATTTATATGCAGCAGGTGCAGTTTCTAAGCAAACATTAGATAATGCAATAACAAAAAGAGATGCCTTGATGGCACAACATACAAGAGCTCAAGAAGATGTATTATCAAATTCTCAATCAGGTAATAAAGTAGCAGATGCAAATATCAAAGTATTAAAGGCTCAAAGAGATGCAGCAGCATTAAATTTATCATATACAACAATATATGCTCCTCAAGATGGAACAGTATCATCAAGACGAGTAGAAAAAGGTATGATGGTTAATGCAGGATCTCCATTATTCACTTTAGTTCCTCACGAAGTATGGGTTGTTGCTAACTTTAAAGAAACTCAATTAAGAGGAATGAAACCAGGTATGCCTGTTGAATTAAAAGTGGATACATATCCTAATCATAAGTTCAAAGGAAAAATTGATAGTATTCAACGTAGTTCAGGAGCAAAATCAAGCTTATTCCCTCCAGAAAATGCAGTTGGTTCATTCGTTAAAATTGTTCAAAGAATACCTGTAAAAATTGTATTTGACGAAAAGATTGATCCAAATGAATACACAATTGTTCCTGGAATGTCAGTAGTTCCAAAGATAAAAGTTAGATAAATAATAAAACATAATAGATAATAATTGTATACAAAACTTACCGCTAGAGCGCCTCCATGCTCTAGTTTTTTTTAGGGGTAAATATAATTTGGTTAATATTCAGCTTACTCATTTGTTACAAAAGCAAAATTTGTTTTTTGTTAGGTATTAGAGATATTTCAATAACTCAAATAATAATTCAAAATACTAAATCTATAATATAGTCATTATTCAAAAATACTCATCCGATATTAAATTTATAAATTCACCCTAGAATAAAATCGGAGGACAATTATGAGTATACGTATTTTATTGGTCGAGGACCAGAAATTAATGCGAATAGGCATTAAATCCTTATTTGATGATTACAAAGAAATGGAAATAATAGCAGAAGCCCAGAATGGTGCAGAAGCGATAGAAAAATCAAAGTTGTTAAAACCTGATATTGTTTTGATGGATATAGGTTTGCCTGATATGACAGGTATTGAGGCTACAAAAAAAATAATGGAGCTAAATATTCCTAATTTGAAAGTTATAATGTTAACATCTCATATTTCAGAGCAAGAAATATTTGATTCTTTATCAGCCGGAGCATTTGGCTATATTATGAAGGATATTAATACAGAGTTTTTGATGACTATAATAAAAACAATAAAAAATGGAGCTATGTGGATAGATTCGCATGTTGTTCCATATATTAAAGATAAAAACTGTGGAGTAATTCCACCTCGTCAATTGTCTCGTGCGGGTTTTAGAGAAACGCATGCCAATTTAACTCAAAGAGAATATGAAGTTTTAAAATTAGTAGTTGATGGTCAAACAAATAGTGAAATTGCAAAAACTCTTACAATTAGTGAACATACGGCAAAGGCTCATGTTTGTAATATTATCCAAAAACTTGTTGTTGATGATAGAACTCAGGCTGCAGTCAAAGCATTAAAAGAAGGTTTAGTTTAATAAGTGTAAATAATACGTTAAAATGTAACATTTTTATTCAAAATTTGTTACATTTTTGCTAAAATAAGCAAGTATTGTGATTTACATGACTTATACATTCTGTAAGTGTAGAAAAGGACCAACAGTGACAGCCGGACTTGGAAATATATTAGGTAAAACTATTACAGCAGTAACAAAAACTGATGCGAAAATTCCTATTGTCGCATTGGAAGGTACTGTAATTGCCGGTCGTACGGATAAAGCTTACAAACGCGGTGGAGTTCCTGAAGCAAGAGAGAGAGTTATAGAAGAAACTAGCGGTTCAATTGTATGGCTTTGGGGTGTTCAAGCATTTAATTGGCTTGGAGACAAAGCTCTTGGTAAATTTTTAAATGCAACAAAAGGTGCTAATGGTAAAAGACTTGATACTAGCGTTGATGTAGGTCAAGATGCTGTTAGAAAACCGTTTAATAATTTCTTAAATAATAAATTATTGAATCCTAAAAATTTATCAGAAAGAACAGTTTCATTAATGAAATTTGGGAAAGTTGCAGCAAGTATTCTTGCAGCTAACTATATTATAGGTTTTATTGTTCCTCCATTGAACCATAAACTTACAAATTATTTTGCTAAAAAAGATAAAGAACATATTGTTCCTCACATAGATAAAACAAGATTTGAACATTTTAAAGAATCAGTGATGAGCAAAGATACTGGCAAATCTAATCAAGTAGCGTTCAAAGGTGGATTAAATTCATTTACAAACTTTATAGAAAATACAAATACTGGTCAATTGTTATCAACCGATTTAGGTGTATTGGGTGGTAGAACCTATAATGCTAGAAAAAAACAAGAAAAAGCTGAAATTATAATTCGAGATGGCGGCTCAATTTACTTCTATATGTGGGCTCAAGACCATGTAAGAGCAGGATTGAATAAAGCTGAATCAGGTCGTTGGACAAGATTAGATCCTAACACTGCAGGTATTGTACATAAACATTTATCAGGTTTATTTGAAAATGATAATAGTTCAATGTCTGTAAATGAATTCAAAGAAACTGTTTTAGGTAAAGATGCAAAAGTTCTTGATTTGAATAAATTCTTTGGCAAAGACCAAGAAGCTATTACATTAGAAGAATTTAATAAAATTGAAACAAATCCAGAGCTTCAAAAACGAGCATTGGAAATGTCTAAATTACAACCTAAACAACTTGAAAAGAGTGTATTAACTAAAAAACAAGTTATTGGGGTTTATACTGGCGGAAAAATTAATGCTCCTGATTTATTGAAAGAATCTTATGAGCTATTTACAGGTGGTGCATCATCTAATCCTAATAAATATGTTTCATACAAAAAATTAGAAAAATTGAACGATAGAATGAAGGATTATGTAGATGATATCTGCAAAGCTGCTGAAAAAGGTGATGGTAAAGTAAATAAAAAATTATTGAATAAAATGAAACAGAAAAATCTTACTCTAAGTGGTGTTAACTTCTTAGCAGGTTTTGCAGTTGCTTCATTATTCTTATCTAGAATTATTCCGGATTTACAATATTGGTACACAAGAAAAACAACAGGAAGAAATGATTTCCCAGGAACTTGTGATTATTCAAAAGGAAAACCAACACAACCTAATCAGGCTCAAAAAGTGAATGATAATAAAAAAGCAAAAGTTATAGCTAAAGCTTAAAGAATTTTTTTGCTAACTCTTTTTCGTTGATGTTTGGTGATTTTATTTTTTCTCTCAAGATATATTCAAAACATTTAGAATATTCTTTTGATGGCTTAATTCCCATCTCTTGTAAATCTTTACCAGTTAGGTTTAATTTAATTTTTGATAATTCCTCAAAATATTTGGATACTTTTTTATCATCAATATTGATTGCATAAAGAAGCAAACTTTCTTTTTCACAATTTCTGAATTCAGAATATATTGAATAATCATCATCTAATTTTTGAGATTTTAAATAATTATAATCAGATATAATTTTGCTTTCTCTTTTAGTTAACGGCAATTTTTCTAAATTCATCCATCCTAAATAAACAAGCCATATATCTTTTACAGGATATTTATCGACTAGATTTTGGATATTATATTTAGGTGCAATAGTTTCTTTTTCTGTCAATAATTTATAAATATTTTCAGAGAAAAATCTTTCAAAAGCTTCCTGAGAATTAAGGTTAAATGTTTCGATAAGCTCTTTTTTAACTCTTTTATAGCTCATATCATAATTAATATTATTTAGATATTCATTTTGTAAATCTTTGGTATGTTCATCTAATTTGAATCCGAATCTAACAGAAAATTTTAATCCTCGAATAATTCGTGTCGGATCATCTATGAAGCTATTATCATGAATTATTCGAATTATTTTATTCTTGATATCTTCAATACCACCTAAATAATCTACAATTTCACCAGTTTTAAGAGATTTTGCAAGAGTATTTATTGTAAAATCTCGTCTTAGAACATCTTTTTTTAATGAACATCCTATTTCTGTAACTTGTGGCAAATGTCCAACTTTAGGATATACTTCATTTCTAGTTGAGGCAAGGTCTATTTCTTTATTATCAATTAGAATTTTAACAGTTCCGAAAGGTTCATTAATTTTTATAATTTCAGCATTAGGGATTGTTTTAGCGAATTCTATTGCATTTCCTACATATGTAATATCAATATCAAAAGATTTGTTGCCAAGAATAATATCTCTTACAACGCCACCAATATAAAACAAATTTTCATCTTTTAAATTAATCAAATTCATCAATTGTATTTTACCTGTATTATATTTAAATGTAAATTTTTTTTATTAAATCAGTTGAGAGAAGTATATAAATAGTCTATAATAAGAATGTACACACACTATCACCATAGGCGTCGTTTTTAATGATTATTGTTCAAAGGATGTTCAATAACCAGTTAGCTTGGCATGGACGTTTGTCCTTATTTTGTGCTGCCCAAAAATATAATTTGTTTCGGAGGTTTCAGCAATGATATCAATCGGAACAGATTTAGGCGGTTTAATATTACAGAATACATTAACAACAAATACCTTGGGTTTAAATCATTCAATAGAGAGAATGACAACAGGGTATAAGATAAATCGTGCAAAAGACGATGCAGCAGGTTTTGCAATAGCAGAAGGTTTATCAACAAAAATATCTTCAATGATAATGGTGCAACAAAATGTTGAAGAAGGAATCGCATTATTAAAAACAGCAGAGGGTGCATTAGATAATATTTTAGGCTTGTTACAACGCTTGAGAGATTTGGCAGAGCAAGCTGGGAATGATGTGTATGGAGAGGACTCAAGACAAGCTTTGCAAGCAGAAGCTGATGAGATAATTAAACAAATAGAACAGATAAAAAATACAACTGAATTTAATGGCTTAAATTTATTTGAGGCACCAGAGCCTACAACAACAAAACAAACATCTGGAAGACCGTTAGGTTTAAGTAATGCAAAAGTAAATATACAAAATGATAGTGTACAAATGGGACATTCAGGAGCTAAAGGTGATAGTGCGGCTTCTGTCCCATCATTTACCTCAATATTGGATGATGTGGATGAAGAGATAAAGGATTTATCTTCATCCATAAAATCCAATACATATTCTAATGTAATTCAAAAAAGTCCAGCTCCAAGAAAAGTTGATATAGAAGGAGCAATCGATGTTGCAGGAGGAGCGACAAAGGTAGTAACGATAGACGGAGTTGATTATACAGTAAGGAATAAGTCATCTGCAGAGCAAACATTTTCTTATACAAAAGATACAACAACAGGTGAGGTAACTTTCCTATCTAATAATTTTGAAATTAAAGGTCAATTAGATGTAGCTCACAATATAATTGTTGCAGGTAGTAGTAATGTAATATATGGTGGTGATTTAAGTGATACTATTAAAACTATATTAGCTGCAGAAGGGAATTACATATATGGTAAAAATGGTGATGATGTATTAACAAATTCTATTAATAAATCAAATTATTTATCTGGTGATGCTGGTAATGATAATATATCAACTTATGCAGGAAACGCTAATGGCGGAGATGATGATGATACCATTAATATAAAATCTGGAAATGCATATGGTAATGATGGTAATGACGTTATTATTTCTAAAGGAGGAAATGTTTATGGCGGGAGTGGTAATGATACAATTACTTCCTCTGGTGCGAAGCAGCAAATATTAGGGGATGATGGCGATGATGAATTTATAATTTCAGGGTCAAATAATTATGTAAATGGCGGTACTGGAAATAATCTAATTACTGATAATGGTACAAATACTCAAAAAATTAATGTGCCAGGAGCAAATCTTTTTGAATTAGTTTTTACTGCAAATCAAACTATTACTAAAAATATAAATGGAATAGACTATACAATTAAAAATAATAAAAATTCTACAAATACATTACTATATAAAATTGAATCAACAGGTGCAATAAATTTTTATAAAGGTGATAATTTTACAATAACAGGAGATGTAAATAAACAGCATAATGTTATTATGGATATCACATCATCAACTTTTAGAGGGGGAAATTTATCTGATACTATTACCTCATTAACTGGTTCTAATTACATATATGCTGGTTCCGGTAATGATTCGATTACTGTTGCGGGTGGTGCTAGAGTTTTTGGGGAAGATGGTGATGATCAAATTTTAAGTCAAGCTGGCTGGGGGGTATTTATACATGGTGGAAATGGTAATGATAGTATTACTCAACTATCTTCTGGCGAAGGTTATATATGGGGTGATTCTGGTAATGATACTATAGTTACAACTGGTAATGTTTATGGGATGTATCTTGATGGTGGGGATGATGATGATAATTTTTCAATTAGTTCAGGCTCTAGAAATATTTCAATATATGGCGGAATAGGTAACAATTCTATTGTTGATAATGGAATTAATAATTTAAAGGCTGGTTTCTCTGCTTCTGTTGATAATGCTTCAGCATTGTTAATTAATCCTGGAGAAACTAAAAATTTAACTCTAGGAAGTATTGATTATTCGATAAAGAGTAATTTTTCAGAAAGATATAATTTCTTATATGATTATAATAATGTTACTGGTGAAACATCTTTAAGTGGTTTAAAAACAGAAATAACTGGTAACTCTAATGTTGCTTACAATGTAAATATGTATGGTCATCAGCTAACTTTAAATACAAAAGATTATGATGATACAATAAATATGTTTGGTTATAATTCAAATGTATATTCAAATGCTGGTGATGATTATATAACTATAAATGATTATAACAATCATGCTTGGTGTGGTGATGGTAATGATGAAGTCTTGTTACAAAATTATATTGATGCTAGATGTGCTGTATATGGTGAAGATGGTAATGATATAATTACAACTAAAACTGGTAATTATGCAAATTTACAAGGTGGCAGGGGTAATGATACATATAATCTTGATGCGACAGCAAAGGTTTTAGATATTGGTGGAGATAATATTTATAATATAAATGTTAATAATTCAAATATATCAGGTTCATCAGGTAATGATACATTCTATGTAAATGGTGATAATAATACAATATTAGGTCAAGGTGGCGATGATTATTACGTAATAGATGGTAATAACAATATAAATGATGGCGGAACAGGAAATAACTATTTTGTAGATAATGGAACTGGGAATAGTTATACAAACGTAACACGAGATCCAAATAGTGGAATGTTACGCTTTACCTACCAAGGAGAAACAAAAACATTTACCTTGAATGGTAAGACATATACAGTAACAAATGATTTTGCCGGTACAAATACTCTTACGTATTCATTGAACCCAAATACTGGAGTAATAACTTTAGATGGATCAAATTTAACAACTAATGCAGAATCAGATGAGAGCGCAATATTAAATATCAGAGGTGATAATAATAAAATAAATGGTTCAAATTTATCCGATAAGATAACAGTCGAACAAGGCAGCAATAATATAATAAATGGTTTAGATGGAAATGACACCTTGATAATGAATAGTGATAACAATTCATTATTAGGAGGTTTGGGCAACGATACAATAACCTTGAATGGAAGCACCACAGAATTAGTAGATTCCGGTGCCGGAAATGATGTATTAAATATCAATAGTGGTAATAATACAAATATAGATTCAGGCGTTGGTGATGATAAATTAAATATCAATGGTTCAGATAATATAATAAATGCAAATGCAGGAAATAATACAGTAATTGCCAAAGGCGATAATAATGATATCACCACAGGAGATGGCGATAATAAATTAACAATAGATGGTAATTTAAATAGTTTAACAGGCGGCAGTGGAAAAAATACAATCGGTGTTCAAGGGGATGAAAACACCGTAAAATTAGATAATGCCAATGGCACAATAAATATAATCGGTAATAAAAATAATCTAACAAATACAAATGGTGATAATACAATAGTAATAAAAGGCGATGAAAATACCTATAGTACAACAAATGGTGATAAGGAAATAAGTGTAGTTGGTAATGGCAATAACTTAAGTACAGGCATTGGAAATGATTTGTTTGAAATCAAAGGTGATAATAATATATTAAGTTCAACCGACGGTAAAAATGAAATAGATATAAAAGGTAATGGTAATAATTATACCGGCGGATTAGGAGTTGATGATATTAAAATAAAAGGCGATTCAAACCGTGCAGAAGGCGGAGACAGTAATGATAGCTTTATGATATCCGACGGTAGAAATAACTATATAGATGGCAATGTTGGTGATAGAAATACAATGATAAATAATGGAGTAAATACCGAATATCATAATATTTTGGATATAACTCCACGCCCATTTGAATTAAATTTAAAAGTGGATATTGGAAGTGGTCAGTATACTACAATTCATACAGAAATTTCATTTAATTTATTCGATTTCAGTGTTGATTTTTCGACCAGTGAAGATGCAAGAGATGCTTTGGATGATATTGACGACTTAATAGATGCTGTTAATAAACAGCTATCAAGTCTCGGAGCAACAATAAATCGTTTAGAAGGTGTTTCCGATGCTCAGATTGTAAAAATTAATAATCTTACATCATCATTATCAACAATAAAAGATGCAGATATAGCAGAAGAATCCTCTAATTTCATACGTTATCAAATATTGCAAAATGCAACTGCCACATTACTTTCGGCATCTCGAAATTTACGTGGTGAAATGGTTCTCGGAATATTAGGTAACGTAAATACAAAATAAAATCTTATATTTGAGAAGCAATATCAGAAATTTTCTTAAACATTTTGTCAGTAATTTCTTGGATATATTCTTGAGTTACCATACCGTTAATAATACAATCAGCAATTTGATATGTAGGACGAATATATTGTTGAGCTGTTTTGTTTACGTCTTTGAATTGTAAATCCGCAGCTTCACCAGTTTTACCACGAGAAATAGCTCGTTTATACCATCTTTCTTTGATTACATTAAGAGGAGTAAATACATAAACCTTAACATCCATAATATCTCTAACTTCTTCATTAAGAACATATAACCCTTCAGTTAAAATAACTTTAGCAGGTGTTTTTACATCTCCGTCAGGATGAGATTCACAAGTTTTGAAATCATAACGAGGAGATACAACAGTTTCTCCATTTTTAAGTCCGATAAGATGTTCTTTCATTAATTTTAAATTAATAACATCAGGAGTATCAAAACTAAAACCTGATTTGAATAATTCTTCATAACTTCCAGCGGCTTGAAGTTCTTTAGAAGTATCTTTGTAATAGTCATCACAACGAATAACAGTATAGATACCTTCTTTTTTATCTTTTACAACAGCTTTAATGGTGTTATCAACGAAAACAGTTTTACCAGAAGCACTTTCTCCTGTAATCCCAATTAGGAATGTTTTTTTCTTTTCTTGAACAACTTTACGAGCAATATTCATAATAAAATTATCTTGAACTCTTAAAAACAACGGTTGTTTTTGTTTTTTGTCTTCTTCTAAAATTTCTTTAAAGCCTTCAACAATATTAGATATTAACTCCATATCTAAACGGTTTGAGTAAAAATTGTAATTCGCTAATTCTAATGTTTCCATCATAATCTACACCATCTTATCCCATACATATTAGTAATATTTTACAGTAAACTATAAAAAATTACTTCAGTTTGTTATGTTTTGTTACTTTTGTGTTACACACTATAATTTATCGGGGTTTTACCCTGTTTTGATAACTCCAATTGTTTTTATCATTATACAGGTTTTTTGCCACTATTGCAATAAGTCATGGGAATAAGAAATTTTGCTATTAATAGCTCTTTAATGTTACATAGGTTTACAAAAAAGCAATTTTTTTATCAGAAAAAACTTAATATACATGTAAGGTTAGAATTCAGAAAGGTTAGCAATGTTAAAATTACCACCACAATGCTATGGTGCAGATGATTTATTAATAAATGCCTTATATGATGAAGGCAGTAGAATCTGTGGTAATAAACCAAAGCCAAAAGCATGTGATTATCCTGCTGATTCATTTGAACCTACAAATTCTAAAAAAGAAAAAGTTAAAACAGGTTTAAAAATAGGAGCAATTATAGCATCAGCTACTGCATTAGTTGCCGGTGCTTGGAAATTGATTAAAAAATTTAAACCTTAAAACAAGTTTGAAAGATAGTGATAGTGTGTATGTTATGGCTGCATTAAATGCAGCTTTTTTATTGTTCATTTTCTTGATTGTTGTACATTTCTTCAATAGCTTCTTGTTCAATTGCCTGCTCACGGCTTCTTAAGAAATGTCTTTGAACCCCTAATTCTGAGAACATTTTTAATTCTGCAGCTTTTTCTTCTGCAATATATTGTTCTTTTTTCTTTTCTTTATGGTTTTCTAAAACTTTAACTTCTTGTTCGCATTTAATAAGTTTCTGCATTTCTTGGTCAAGAACTTCTTGTAATTCTTGTCGTTTTTTTTCAAGCTCTTCTGCTTTGTCCCATAAGTGATGAAGATATTTATCATAATATTCCATCATTCTGTAATCAGCCATTCTTTTAGCCATTATTGTTTGCTTAATTTCATTATTATTTTGTTCAATATCCATTTCAGCTTGATGAACTGCTTGTTGCGCTTTTTGAACAACAGCTTCTTGTTCTTCTTTTTTTCTGATTCTGAATTCCAGTATTTTTTGTAATCGATATCTAAATGGCATATCTATATAATACATTAAAACTTGGATTATTTCTTAAAAATCATTAATACTACACTATAAAGAGGAAAAATCTTTAAAAGAATAAAGAAAGCCCTTTTTATACCGATATTCTACTTGTAGAAAGAGGTATCCTTTATGTTTACAAATAAAATAGATACATATACTCCAATAAAGGATGATAAATTGAAGTCTCAAACAAGTCAGAATTTTGACTTTGAAGGCGAAGGATTCTCTTCTATGCTTGAAAAAGATGAAACATTATCAGGGAAATTAAGGGAAACCGAAGCAGAAATTCGAGAAGACGAATCAATACTTTCTACAGATGAAGAAAACCAAGCTATTGCAAGAAAAAGATCAGGAGGGGCAAATAAGGATACTCAAGCAAAAGCTCCTGAAACTAAACAAGAAATAGATGCTAGAAATTTATTAAAATTAATGGATATATCAACAAAGATAAATCCTGTTCAAATATCAAAAAGTAAGAAAGAACTTGAAAATCTTTCAGGAACAGTATCTGATACTCCTGAAGAACTTGCTGGAATAGTTACTAAAGTTCTACAAGAAGCACAAGTTCAAGAAAAAGAATCAGATGAAGCTATAAAAACAACAATAGATTTATCAACAAGTGAAGAGAAGATGTCTGATTCTAAAAAAAGTAAGAAAGAAGATGAGTTTCATGAAACTCAAGAAGAATTATTAGAAGATAAATCAATATTATCAACAGATGAAGAAAACCTTGCTATGGCTAGAAAAAATAGTGGTTATTCTGAATTATCTGATGAAGATTTTAGCCATAACGGCGAAGAGGATATGGAATTATTATCAGAGATAGTAAGTATCCATAATCAATCTAGAATCGAGGTTTCAAATTCTTCAGTAATAAAGAGTGCAGAAAATGTAATGGCACAAATTATTGAAGAAAGTAAAAGTAAATTAGTTAAGCTTGATGTTTCTGAATTAACATCAGAGGATGTTGATTACATAACTAATTTATTAAAACAAGGCACAGCTGATTTTAATTTTGATGATAAAGAAAATCCATCAGCTTTATCAGCTAAATTTCTTTCAATGCTTAAAGAAACCTTAACAAATAAAAAAGTTTTTAGAATAGATTTTGACAATGAAATTTCTGTCATTATAAAAATAGATGTGGAAGGAAAAATCTCAGCAAACTTTTTAACTTCAAATAAAGAGATGGAAGAAAGTTTGAAGAATAACTTATATATCCTAAGACAGAAGTTTGAAGAACAAGGTATCAAATATGACAAAATAGAACACACACCTACCCAAAATGACGATGCACAGCTAGATATGCAAGAAGTGATAAATACAATAAAATCAGCTGGCATTGATACAGAAGTATTGGAAAAAAAGAACTAACGACACACTAATATAAAGGAGAGAATCAGATGTATGATTCGTTTACAACGGCCATAAACACACAGAGAGCAACAACCCACTGGATGGAAACGTTGACAGATAACATGATGAACCAATATACACCAGGATTCAGAGAGAGTAAGGTAACTTTCCAGACATTCTTAGGTGGAGCAATGGTTGATAACCCATTAAAAAACCAAGGACAAGGTAAATCAACTCCAGGTACTTCAAATGAAAACGTATTCTTTGAAGGTAGTGGTTTCTTTGTAACAAGAAATAGTGAAGGTAAAACAGGTTATACACGTTTAGGTGAATTTACATTCGATTCAGAAGGCGTATATAGAGCAAAAAATGGTGATACAGTTCAGGGCTATATCTTAAATGATAATGGCGAGATTATGGCTGGAACAAAATCAATCAGTGCGGATTTGTATGAAGAAACAGCTCTAAAAGGTGGAGCATTAAGTATTCCTACAACAAATATAAAAATGTGGATAGACCCTAATAACGGTAAGTTCATGGGTAAATATGATGAATATGAAATCAAAGAAGACGGAACTATTTATGGTAAGGCAGATGGCGGAAAACGTTCTGTACCTTTATACAAAATAGCAACAGCAAACTTCCACAACCCAGGTGGATTGTATGAAGTTAAAGAAGGTTATTTTGTTGAAACAGAAGAATCAGGTAAACCTGTTATTGGTCGTGGTTCTATCCGTTCTGGTCTTTTAGAACAAGCAAATACAGATTTTAAAGGTAATATGACAAATTACCAACAAGCAAAAGTTCAGATGGAACTTGTTAATGCTTTGATTAAATCAAACAAAGAATTGTTAGAAGAAGCGATGAGATTAGTAAGTCAATAATACTAATTTCTCACAATAGGTTATTAGTGTTAGTTAAACTCCATTTTAAGGGGGCATTTCGTGCTCCCTTTTTATTTGTATTATAATATTT
>CALUUV010000044.1 GCA_944324055.1 Candidatus Gastranaerophilales bacterium
CGTGTAAAGAAAAAATATAAGGGCTAAAATGTTTATCTGTAAAAACTGTAAATCGATAGATAAATTTGAACTTATGTTTGCTGCAGATTATAAAGGCAGTAAAACATTTACGCATAAATATAATAAAAATGGAGAAATCGAAATTACAGTTGACGGTTACACATTTATACCTGATTTAATGTTTATGAATCAGCACGCAGTATGCAGATATTGTGGGCAAATATATATGTGGGATTATAATTTAGATAGAAGAGATTAATCTTACAAAAAGAAAAGAGGGAATCTATGAGAAAAAACAATCGAGCAAACAACGAACTTAGACCAATTAAATTCACAAGAAATTTTACAAAGCACGCATTAGGTTCTGTATTAGTTGAATTTGGAGATACAAAAGTTCTTACAACAGCGTCGGTTGATTATAAAAGCCCTAAATGGATGGATGAAGATGATAAAAGAGGTTGGGTAACTGCAGAATATTCATTGCTTCCAGCATCTACCAATACAAGATGCCAAAGAGAAAGAACAAAAGTTTCAGGCAGAACTCATGAGATACAAAGATTGATTGGAAGAAGTTTAAGAGCTTGTGTTGATTTAGAAAAAATGACAGGAATAACTATAACAATTGATGCAGATGTTCTACAAGCCGATGGAGGAACTAGAACGGCTAGTATTTGTGGTGGTTTTGTTGCTCTTAAAGATGCTATAAATAAACTGATAGAAGAAGGCAAACTTCAAGAAAATCCAATTATTGAACCAATAGCTGCTATATCTATTGGTATTCTAGGAGATGAAATACTCCTTGATTTAGACTATGAAGAAGATTCTCATGCCAGAGTTGATTCAAATGTTATATTAACCCAAAGTGGTAAAATTGTTGATTTTCAAACAACAGCAGAAGGTGAACCATATGAAAAATCCCAAATGCTAGAATTATTTGAAATAGCTAAATCTGGTATCGATAAAATTATAACAATGTACGAGGAATAATTTAATATGAAAAAATTAATTATAATATTTGCTTTCACATTCTCATTATTATGCAATATGGCATATGCAAAAAATGTAAAATTTGTACAAATAACAGATGTTCTATATGGCAAAGATAAATCAATAGAAAACTTACAAAAAGCAATTGATGATATTAACAAAATGAATGATATCGATTTTGTTGTATTTACTGGAGATAATACATCTAAAGCAGATGCAGAATTATTAAAAGATTTCACAAATGATATAAAAAAATTAAATAAACCATACTATGTTGTAGTAGGAGATAGAGATGTTTCCAAATCTAAACATATGGAAAAAGAAGTTTATGCAAAAAAATTACATAAATACCTAGGTGGAAAATCTCCTAAGACTTTAAATTATACATTTAAAAAAGATGATATTGTTTTTATTGCAGTAGATGGTGCAAAAGATTTTATAACAATGCCTAATGGTTACTTTAATAGTACAACAATGGAATGGTTAGAAAATCAAATCAAATTATATCCTAATAACAAAATTGTAATTTTACAACATTTTCCTATTGCGAATAAAACTAGCAATGATTTGCTATACACTGCAAATGCTATAGAATATCTTAAGATGATAAATAAATATGATAATGTAATATCAGTTGTATCAGGTCATTTTAATAAAAATGATGAAGTATCATTAAATGGAATTTATTATATTGTTACTCCTTCATTAACTCAAAATTGCTATAAGATTATTGAAATTGATAAAGAAAACGGTTATCAAATATTCACATCTTTAGTAAAAAATGACTAGGGGTAAATAGAGTGGTAAATAGGGGTAGCTAAAATGCCAGATAAAAAAATTGATACAATTATATTTGATTTAGATGGTACACTAATTAACTCATTAGAGGATTTAAAAGTTAGTGTTAATTATGCTTTATTTGGATTTAAGTACCCTAAACAAACTCTTGATATGGTTAGAAATAACGTTGGAAATGGAGTTGAGAAGCTTATGGAACGTTCTCTTCCTGATGGACGTAACAATACAAATTTTGAAGTATGCTTAAGCATATTCAAAGAACATTATGCAAAAAATATGGATGTTAATACTAAGCCATACCCTCACATTTTAGAGCTTCTTGCAACATTAAAATCAAGAGGTTATAAATTAGCGGTTGTATCAAATAAATTTGATGCAGCAGTAAAACCTTTATGCAAAAAATATTTTAAAACATTAATTGATGTTGCGATTGGTCAAGAAAAAGAAACAAAGAAAAAACCTGCACCTGATACAGTATATATAGCGCTTGATGAACTCCATTCTAAATCTGAAAATGCTATTTTTGTAGGGGATTCTGAGGTTGATATTCAAACCGCTAAAAATGCAGGCATGAATTGTATTAGTGTATCTTGGGGATATAAAACAAAAGAATTTCTTAAACAAAATGGAGCATCAATAATAATTGATACTCCACTTGAATTATTAAATCATGTTTAACTATACATTTGCCAATGAATGTTTTAATAATCTATCCATTGCTTCAATAGTATTTTCGCGACTACCGAATGATGTTAAACGGAAATATCCTTCACCATTTTCTCCAAATCCAGAACCTGGAGTTCCTACTATTTGAACATTATTTAATAAGTAGTCAAAGAATTCCCAAGATTTCATGCCATTAGGACATTTTAACCAAATATATGGGGAATTTGTTCCGCCTGTGTACCAAATACCTAATTTATCTAAAGCATCTGTAATAATTTTTGCATTTTCTTTATAGTAGTTAATGTTTTCCATTATTTCTTTTTGTCCATTTTCAGTAAAGATAGCTGCTGCACCTTTTTGAACAATATATGGCACACCATTGAATTTAGTTGTTTGACGTCTTAACCATAATTTATTTAGCATAGTATCTTCAAATACTAAATCTTTAGGAACAACTGTATAACCACATCTTGTTCCTGTAAAACCTGCTGTTTTTGAGAATGAACAGAACTCAATAGCACACTTTTTAGCACCTTCTATTTCAAAAATACTTCTAGGTAATGTTTCATCTGATATAAAACATTCATAAGCAGCATCAAACAATATGATAGAATTATTTTCTAATGCAAAATCAACCCATTGTTTTAACTGTTCTTTATTATATACTGCACCTGTTGGATTGTTTGGTGAACATAAGTAAATTATGTCTGCTTTATCATTGTCTGTTGGTAATGGTAAAAATCCATTATCAGCATTAGAATCTAAGTATTTGATTTTTCTTCCTGCCATAATGTTTGTATCAACATATACAGGATATACAGGATCTTGAACTAATACTGTATTATCAGAATCAAATAAATCTAAAATATTACCTAAATCACTTTTGGCTCCATCACTTATAAATATTTCATCTAAATCTAAAGATACATTTCTTTTTGAATAATATTCTTTAATAGGAGTTTTTAAGAAATCATAACCTTGTTCAGGACCATAGCCTCTGAATGTATCTTGTACTCCCATTTCTAATACTGCTCTTTCCATTGCAATAACTACATCTTTACAAAGAGGTAATGTTACATCACCAATACCTAATTTAATAATATGTTTTCCAGGATTAGCGTCAGAATAAGCTTTTACTTTATTAGCAATAGTTGAAAACAAATAACTTGCTTCTAAGTTTAAATAATTCTTATTAATTTTCATATTAAACTCCATAACTAAAATATCAACGGAAACATTATACTTTAATTAAAGAGATTTTTAAAGTTTATTTATATAAAAAATGAGAATTCCCTAGTCCCATAGAAGAAACCATTCTCTCAACTGATGAAGAAGATACAACCCAATGAATTTTACCATCAGGATTTTTTAAATAATGTTCAGTCGAACATAATACAGAGATTTTACAAGCATCCATGATATTCATTCGAGAAATATCAATTGTCAAATCTCTCTCATCAGTTGTCTTGATGTACTCTTTTACAATCTCGACGATTTTATTAGGCTCGGAATCGTTCAACACTAAAGTCGAACTATTTTGACTTAATAATTTTAACATCGGTTTTCCTCTATATCTTATTAATCGGCAAATTTTAAAAATTATTTGATAAGAATTCTTAAATATAATACATTTGTATGAAGTTTGTTATATAATACTATTAAGTAAACGTTTTTTAAGACTGTGAGGGGTATATGCCAGTATTAGATATAAATAAATTAGCTTGTGAAGTTTTTGATATTGAAGCAAATGCTATTTTAAAATTAAAAGCTGGAATAAACGGCAATTTTGATAAAGCTATTGATTTACTATACAATTCAAAAGGCAAAGTTATTATTACCGGCATGGGTAAATCAGGTCTTATTGGTAAAAAAATTGCAGCAACATTAACATCAACAGGAACCCCATCATACTTCTTACATCCAGCAGAAAGTACTCACGGGGATTCTGGAATAATTACAAGAGATGATGTTGTAATTGCGATTTCTAATAGTGGTGAAACTCAAGAACTTTTAAATTTATTACCTTTAATAAAAAGATTTGGGGTACCAATTATATCAATGACTGGGAACCTAAATTCAACACTTGCAAAAGCTGGAAATGTTGTTTTAGATATCTCGGTAGAAAAAGAAGCTTGTCCACTAGGTAAAGCCCCAACTGCTAGTACAACTGCAACTCTTGCTATGGGTGATGCACTAGCGGTATGTTTATTAAAAAAACGTGGGTTTACAGAAGAAGACTTTCTTATTTATCATCCAGGAGGAGCTCTTGGTAAAGGAATTAAGTTCCATGTTGAAGATTTAATGTTACAAGAAAATCTCCCAATTGCATCTGAAGATATGCTATTTACAGATTTAATAAGATTAATCTCAGAACACAAGCTTGGTATGGCAATTTTAACAAATCAAGCAGGAGAATTAACGGGTATATTAACAGATGGTGATATTAGACGTATTGTTATAAAATACAATTCTGATTTATCAAAACTAATAGCAAAAGATGTGATGACAAAAAATCCTAAAACAGTTGCTAAAAGTGATTTTGCTGCAAGTGCATTACATTTAATGGAAAAATATTCAATTACGGCATTGGCTGTTGTTGATAATAAAAATATTCCAATAGGAGTTGTTCACATTCACGATTTATTAAAAGCAGGAGTTGTATAAATGGATATAAAAAATCTTGCAAAAAACATAAAAGTATTAGCTCTTGATGTTGATGGGGTATTAACAGATGGAAGTTTAACCTTTTCTCAAAATGGAGAAGAATACAAAACATTTAATGCTAAAGATGGTCAAGGAATTGTTTGTTTAAATAATGCAGGATTTATTACTGCTATTATTACAGCTCGTCAAAATGGTACAGTTCAATTTAGAGCTGAAAATTTAGGAATTAAAGAACTTCATCAAGGTGTAAAATTCAAACTACCTGTTTTAGAAGAAATTGTGAAAAAATACAATTTAACATTAGAAAATGTTGCATATATGGGAGATGATTTACCGGATATTTGTATTTTAGAAAAAGTGGGACTCTCTTGTTGCCCAAATGATGCTGTAGAAGAAGTTCAAAATGTTTGTAAGTTTAAATCTAAATATAATGGCGGTAGAGGTGCTGTTAGAGAATTATGTGATTTGATTTTGAGAAGTCAAAATATTGAACCATTAGCTATTGTTCAGAAAAAACAACAAGAAGCATTAAAACAAAGTTAATTGTTTTTCAAAATGTTTTTTAAGAAAAGATTTCCTATGATATGGAGTTAACCCATATTTATCAATAGCGTCTAGATGTTGCTTTGTTAAATACCCTGCATTAGATTTCCAATTATATTGAGGGAACTCCTCATCCAATTTTTGCATATATCTATCACGTGTTACCTTTGCCAAAATACTTGCAGCAGCAATCGATGCAGATTTACCATCACCCTTTATTACATATTCTTGAGGGTAAGTAAACTCACGTATCAATTTATTTCCATCAACGAGAACTAAAATATTTTCTTGTTTTATTTGCTTAATTACACTCTCACATGCCAGTTTCATTGCTTTTAAAGAACATGCTAAAATGTTATATTTTTCGATATCTTCAACTTCTATGCATATAGTCTCATTTATAGATTCATTTAAAACAATGTCATATAAATACTCTCTTTTTTTAGCAGAAAGCTGTTTTGAATCATTAAGTATTGATAATTCTTCAATAATTTTAGATGTTATTTTAGGGAAATAAACAGCACTTGCAAAAACACCTCCAGCAGCAGGTCCTCTACCGGCCTCATCTGTTCCGATAATAGTTTTCTTAAAGGTTTTATCAAATTCAAATAAAGATTCTGAAGCTATTGATTTCATAGGACAATTTTATCACAAATTACTGTTTACAAATTGTTACAATAAGTCAATTTTCATAAAAAAAATAACTTTATATTATTGAAGGTTATAATATATGAAAGGTTATGCTTATGGGAATTGGAAGCATTGGTAGTACTTATTTCAATTTTATTTTAGGTACTGGCTCCGAAGATGTCGGAAAAATGTTAAAACATAGAATAATAAACCGCAAAGCCCATGGAGAAAGCTATGGCAAAGCTATTTATGATGGAACCAAAAGAGGAATTAAATTTTCTCATGCAAAACAATTAAAAGCTGGCGGGTTCTGGAAAAATTTAGGTAAAAGTTTTTGTTCTTTACCTAAAGAAATAAAAAAAGGCAAAGGATTCTTTGGAAAAATTAAAGGCGGAATAAAAGGTGTTGGAAAAACAATGCCAGCATTATTTGCCTTTTTAACAATTGCCGGAGAAATACCAAATGCTTATAAAGCAACAAAAGAACAAGGTATTGGCCAAGGTTTAAAAGAAGTAGGTAAAACTGCCGTAAGATTAACAACAGGCGCATTATTTGGTGCTATTGGTTCAGCAATATTACCAATTGGAGGTTCAATTGTCGGTTGGATGGTTGGAGACTGGCTAGGTAGCAAAATAGTAGGAAGATCATATACTGAAAATGCTGAAACACCAAAAGAAAATAAACCTGTTAATACGACTACACCGCCAACAATTGCAACAGGAGGAGTCGTAGCAGGCCCAGGATATGGTGGATATGTTCAATTCCCATCAATTGATGAAAATGATTTTGGTCCTCATAGACCATATGCTAACATCTTCTTTAACAATCCAGCTGCATATGCAGATATGGGGGCTAGAATGCCAGACCAAGCAAATGCAATGTATGGAACATATGGTTTCTTCCCACAAATGGGATTTGGAGTTCAAAACAATATAAGTTCAAATTTATTAGACAAAGTATCTCCAGGAGGAAACTTATTAACCCCAACAGGTCAACAAAACGCATATAATCAACGACCTGTTCAGGAACAAGGAACTAATTTAAATATCGAAAAATAAATAATAAGCTCCCAAGAAAATTGGGAGCTTATATAATTAATATATACGATTTTAGCAAATGTTTACATTTTAATTAATTTAAGCAATTTTCCAAAATAAAAATACTTTATATATATGTAAGTAACAAGTAAGTTGGATTTAAAAATTTAAAAGATTTGGGGAATTAAGCAAAATACAAACAGTTTATAAGTAATTAAACTTAGTTTGAAAAACAGATTTCTTTTTATACTCTCTCTTAATATCCTCGTGTTTATTTAATGTTTGCCACAATCTGGCAAACTTTTTTTTTGCTACTACGTAGGTAGACAGGTTACGATTAAATTCCGGTTTGGTTTGCAACTACAAGCTTAAATTATACCTACAAAATATCACCACCAAACCTCTGTTCATTTATTTTTGTTTAACTACGCAGGTAGACAGGTTACGATTAAATTCCGGTTTGGTTTATTTCTGTAATTATAAAATTAATAATATAATCATTAATAACTATATTTACCCCTTTACCCCTTTACCCCTTTACTCCTTTATCCCTACCACATCCCATACTGAGAGCGATTTTGATAGTTTTGTTGATATAACCCATATTGTCTATATTGATTATTAGGATTTGCAACATTTATCCCATAATATCTTGCTTGTTGTGGGGAATAAACATAAGGTAATGTTTGTCTAGTATTTCTTCTATTATACATATTTGCACTTTGTTGATATCTCATCATATTATAAGCAGCTGGATTTATTTCACCAAAAGAAAAAGCAGGTAAATAAAATGATGAAATCAATATAGCTGTAAGTAATATAAATATATTTTTCATAAACTCCTCTATAATAATTAATTAATGATAACTAAGTTAATATAAACATTTTAACTAGATTTTTTAATTTTTGTATCAATTAATTGTTTTAATTTTCAATTTTATGTACTATATCTATATTATATTGATACTAATAATAGGAGTTAACCCAATGAAAAAAGAAATAAAAAATATTTTGATGTCTATAGGTGTATTATTATTAACTTCAATGCCATCTTTTGCTTTTTATTCAGATATGGATACTAATCATTGGGCATATAAACAAATAAAACAATTATCAGAACAAAGTGTTGTTGTAGGATATCCTAACGGAACATTTAAGCCTGATGAAAATGTAACAAGAGCAGAATTTGCATCAATGGCAATAAAAGCTCTTGGACAAGAACATACAACAGTTGCTCAACCTGTAAAATTTAAAGATATTAATAAAGATTTTTGGGCATATAACGCTATACAAAAGGCTATATACTTTGATTTAATCTCAAACCCTGATAAAGGTGAAAAATTCAGACCTTATGATTCTGTATCACGTGCTGAAGCTTTATCAATAGCAGTTAATGCTCTAACAACAGAACAAATAAGTGAACAAAAAGCAAAATATGTATTATCAAAAGTTTATAAAGATTCTAACGATATACCATCTTGGTTTATAGTTCCAGCAGGCAAAGCCGAAATATTAGGAATGGTAGTTTGTGCTCCTGACAAATCAGGTCTTATGGAAGCAGAAAGACCTGCAACAAGAGCTGAAGTTACAGCAATTTTATATAATATGATGGAACAAGCAAAACTTAATCCAAATGCAAAACTTGCAGATGCAATGCGTAAAAAAACTGGTGATGGATATGTTATTGAAAATGCTTTTGTTCAAGGTGCAGTAGGAACAATACCTGCAGGATCTATTGTTCCAATAAAAGTTTCAAATGTTATGGGGTCACAAATTTCAAAAACTGGAGATCAATTTATCGCAAAAACTCCTGAACATTTCATTACTAAAGATAAATATATTTTGATTTACAAAGGAACAGATGTAAAAGGGCAAGTTTGCCAAGTAAAACCTGGTAGATTATTCATAAGAAATGGTGTTCTAACACTATCAACTGATACTATTGTTACACCAAATGATCAAGCAGTAGTTGAACATGGAACTGCAGATGTAACAGTTAAGAAAAATAAATTTATGACTTGGATTAGAAAAATATTTAAAGGTGAAAAAATAATAGTATTACCTGATGGTACTGTATATGTTAAATTACTTGATACTATTAAAGTTGATTTAACTAACGGATGGATTTTTGAATAAAAATATAAGCATACAAAAATAGAGTAGCAAATTGCTACTCTATTTTTTTGCATAAAAAAAACTCCTCGACTTTTGCGGGGAGTAAAATTTGAATTAGGAAGGGAATTAGGGTTTTAGTATTTGTTCTCTCTTTTTAAACGGTAATTCTTTTGTCTACTTAACGTTTAATTTATTTACATCTTACATATATATAAAGTATATACAAATTATCTAATTTCACGCAGCATTATTTTTGTTACAAATCTTAATAATATAAAATTATGTAACAAAATATCTTTTTTATGCAATTTGTATATACTCAAATACTTTATATAAATGTAAGCAATCAATGCTTAAAGAAAAGATTTCATACATAACCTACACACACTAACCTTCTACACACGAGGAATTACAGAAAAAATTCCAACCTTCCATTTTCGGAAGGTTTTTTTTATGCCCAAAACCATGCTCTAAAAAACACAATAAGGCTAAAAAGCTTAATTTTAAACTATTTCAGGATATTAAGGTTATATAAAGAGAGACAAAAGTTATGATACACTATAATAGTAAGGTTACAAAAGAAAAGGGGAAATAATATGATACCTATTTTTGATTCAAAACGTCAATACAAAGAAATTGGAGCAGATATTGAAAAAGCAGTATGCGAAGTTTTAAGATCAGGCGCATATATTATGGGACCAAACACAAAAGCATTAGAACAAGAATTAGCAGAATATACTGGAGCTAAATATTCTATAGCACTAAACTCTGGAACTGATGCATTACACTTAGCATTAAGAGCTTTAGATATCGGAGCTGGAGATGAAGTTATCACAACAGCATTTACATTTGTTGCAACAACAGAAGCAATAGGTATCGTTAATGCAAAACCAGTATTTGTTGATATTGATCCAGACACATTTAATATTGACCCTGCAAAAATTGAAGCAGCTATTACACCTAAAACTAAGGCAATAATTCCTGTTCACTTATACGGTCAACCTTGTGATATGGATGCAATTATGGATATTGCAAAACGTCACGATTTATATGTTATTGAAGATGCTTGCCAAGCAATGGGCGCAACTTATAAAGGTCAAAAAGTTGGTACAATTGGTGATATCGGATGTTTCAGCTTCTACCCTACTAAAAACTTAGGTGGTATGGGCGATGGTGGTTTAATTACTACTAATGCTGAACACTTAAAAGATAGAATTGTAGCATTAAGAAACCATGGTGGTGCTATCAGATATCATCATGACGAAATCGGTGTAAACTCTAGACTTGATGAAATTCAATCAGCTATTTTAAGAGTTAAATTACCTCATCTTGATTCTTGGAATAAAAAACGTAGAGAAAGAGCTGCAATCTACAACGAATTATTCTCTAAGTGTGAAGATATTGTAACTCCTAAAGAACTTGATGATACATATTGTATTTATCACCAATACACTGTTAAAATTCCTAACAGAGATGAAATTTTTGATAAAATGCACGAAGCAGGAATCGGAACAATGTTATATTACCCAATTCCTTTACACCTTCAAAAAGTTCATGAATACTTAGGAGTAGGCAGAGGTTCTTTACCTCATACAGAAAAAAATACTGATATAGTAATGTCTCTTCCTATGTTCCCTGAATTAACTAGAGAAGAACAAGAATTTATTGCTAATACATTAATTAAATTAGTCGAAGAAGCTAAAGCTTTAGCTTAAACATTCATAATTAATTAAATTTTAAACAAGGTATATTATTCTTAATATACCTTGTTTTTATTGGGATAAGCCTTGATTAAAAGGTATATTTATTGTATCTTTATGGTGTGACTGATAAAAGATTTATTGATGTGGATATAGTTGTTTCAGAGTGCGGGATTAATTCTAATATCGACCAAGAAATTATCGTGCAAAATATCATCAATCTTGAAAATAAATATAATGAATATGAGTTAGTTCAAATTTATAATCATATTCTTACTATATCAAAAAATCCTAAGGTCCTAATGACAACGATTACATATGCAGATAAATTAAGAGACGAATCAACACTTGGACCATTAGTAGATTTACTATTAACCAAGAACGGTATTGATGAAAAAATTGACCCTGATGACTTAATCAATTTGAGAGTGCTTTGTGCTAAAGCAATATCAAATTACAAAGACACATCAGTTGTAGGAGCTTTATTATATTGTTTAAACAATAAAGATGAACATTATAAAGTAAGATTAGCTTGTGCAGATGCTTTAGGTAAAATTGGCGATAAATACGCAGTTGCGCCATTAATAGATTTAGTTCAAGATGAAGATGAAAAATCTGTATACTTAAAAGAATCTGCAGCCTCAGCCTTAGGTAAAATTGGTGACTTGAGAGCTGTTGATCCTTTAGTTTCAATATTAGAAGCAAAACAAGGATTTTTAGATAAATTCTCATTCCTTAAAGAGCGTGTTATTGAAGCTTTAGGAAAGTTAAGTATTGATAATCAAAAAGTTATTAAAGCATTAAAAAAATCTCTATTAGATTCATCTCCAATGGTTAGAATTAATGCTATTGAAGCAATAATGAACTCAGATGCTGAAAATGCTTCAGAACTTATAAAAAAATGTTTATTTGATGAAGATAAAGAAGTTCAAAAAAATGCATTAATTGCAATGTATAATTTAGAAGGTCGAGATATCCTAGAAGAAGTTTTATCATTAGAAGAATATTCTGATTATCTTAAAGAAGAAGCTCAAAATTTAATTGATGAATATGAGGACGATGATGAATAAAAAGTCAATTATTTTATTATCAGGAGGTTTAGATTCTCTTGTATGTCTAGGAGCTGTAAAAGAGGAATATAACATTGAATTAGCATTAACGTTTGATTATGGACAAAAATCCGCAAAACAAGAAATTGACGCATCTAAAAAATTAGCAAAATATTACAATATAGAACACCAAATTATAGAGTTACCTTTCTTAAAAAAAATAACTAAAACAGCACTTGTTGATGAAAAAGATATTCCAGAAAATGAATTATATACAGAATATAGTGCAAAAGCTGTATGGGTTCCAAATAGAAATGGTTTATTCTTAAATATTGCAGCGTCTTATGCTGATACATATAATTTCACACATATAATATTTGGAGCCAACAAAGAGGAAGGTGTAACATTTCCTGATAACACTGAACAATTTGCAAACATATTAACTGACTGCTTCAAATATTCAACTCTTTGTAATCCAAAAGTTGTTGCACCATTGATAAGCATGGATAAAAATGATATAGTAAAGTTGGCACTTGAAAGACATATGCCACTTGAGTTAACGAGGAGTTGTTATAATAATAGCAAAACTAATTGTGGGAAATGTGAATCTTGTAAACATCTTAAAGATGCTTTAATTCACAACGGAGATACTAAATATATAAAGGTTTTATTTGAAGATGCTAAATAAATTAATTGATGAAGAAATAAAATATATTGGCTCACAACTTCAGCCACATTGGATTTATAAAAATTTTAAAATGCAAGGTGATGCAATAGTTGCATTCATTGGAGAATGCGAAGTAAAATTAACAGAAATGGTTGATATTGAAGACGTTATCAATAATGAACCTATATATAGCAAATCAATGCTAAGCTTTATCACTGAGCAATTTAACATCAACCTAGTTGAAGGTGTTTTTAGACAAAGACTATTAATATGTATCATCAAAGAATTATTAGAAAAACGAGGAATTTTTGTTGTAAGAAATGGCGATGATTTAATGATTGATGGAAAAAAATTATCTGTTTCTATCGCAACAAAATCAACTACATCCATCCTAATTCATACAGGTCTTAATATAGATTCTGAAGGTGCCCCAGTTAAAGCATCTGGATTGACTAGTGATTTAGGAATTACTGATATAAAAGAGTTTGCTAAGGAAGTTATGGAAGCTTATGCTGAAGAATTAAAAGATATTGAATTAGCAAGCACAAAAGTCAGAGGAGTTTAAATATGGGAAATCAATATTATAAAAAATATACAAAACAAGAAGATGAAAAACCGAGCTATATTAAATTATTCTTCGGCGCATTCTTTATGATGCTTATATTGTTTGTTGTTATTGCAGTTCATTTATTCTCTAGTGTTGATACTGCAATAGGAGAAAACGATGAAGGAGATCTTAAAGAATCTGGCTTAGGTGTAAAACATTTAATTGATAGCAGATTAAAATTTATTCAAATGGAAGATAATAACAAGCTTCCTTCAAATAATGTTGAAGTAAATCAAACAAAAGAAGAAGCAATGGGAACAACTACAAACTCTCCAGCCGAAGTACAAGTTCAAACATTTGGAGGTCAAGATTACTCTAATCCTTATGGAAATAGTAATTCATTCTCTGCTACTCAAACAACATTCCCAAACACAGAAACAAATACAATTAAACATCCTACAAGCATTTCACAACAACATAACACCTCATCAACATCTAGTACCGTATATAAAGTATTCATTGGTTCATACAGTACTCTTGAACAAGCGCGTGTAGCACAAAACATAGTTCAAGATGCTAATTTGGGTGTTACATCTTTTGTTAAAACATTAAGTAATGGAACTTATACTATTCAAGTTGGTTCATACAATAATTTAGAAAAAGCGCAATCTCTTACTAATGAATTAAGACGAAATCACTTCCCAGCAAGAATGGTACAAGAGTAATAGATGAATAATATTTATTTGATTGATACACACGCTCATATTGATATGAGCCAAGATGTGAATGAAACAATTATAAATGCACAAAACAATGGTGTAAAAAAAATTATTATACCATCTGTTGAAGAGGAATTTTTTGAAAAAATAATACAAATTGCAGAAGCTAATGAAAATATTTTTTGCCAATTAGGATTATATCCATCAGAAGCTTTAAAATGGTCTGACAGTATTGCAAATAAAATTAAACTACTTGCAAAAAGTAAAAAAGTTGTTGCAATAGGTGAAATCGGTCTAGATTATTATTGGGATAAAACATACGTTGAAGAACAAAAAAAGATGTTCAAAGACCAAATAATACTTGCTAATGAATTAAATTTACCAATAGTAGTTCACGATAGAGAAGCGCACAAAGATTCTATTGATATTGTTAAAGAATATAATAAAACTTCAGAAGTAGTATTTCATTGCTTCTCTGGCAGTGTAGAAATGATGAGAGAATGTGTAAAAAATAATTGGTATATTGCATTAGGAGGAGTTGTAACATTCAAAAATGCAAAAAAAATGAAAGAAGTTGCACAAGAAGTACCGTTAGAAAAACTCCTACTAGAAACTGATTCTCCTTACTTAACACCTGTTCCTTATAGAGGAAAAGAGAATCAACCTGCTTATATTAAATATGTAGCAGAGGAAATTGCTAATTTACGAAATCAATCTGTTGAAGATATAATAAAAATAACAACAGAAAATGCAGAAAGAGTATTTAGAATTTGAAAAAAGAACGTTTAGATAAAATATTAGTTGATTTAGGCTATTTTGAAAATAAAAGTAAAGCATCAGCAGCAATTATTGCAGGCGATGTAAGAATTGGTGATGAAAAAATTACAAAAGCTGGTTATCAATTAGATCCAAGCAAAGAATATGATTTTATAATCAAAACAATGCCTTATGTATCTCGTGGAGGATTCAAACTTCAAAAAGCTCTTGATGCATTTAATTTTTCTCCGGAAGGAAGAATTTGTTTTGATGCAGGAGCCTCAACAGGAGGTTTTACTGATTGCTTACTCCAAAGAGGAGCTAAATATGTTTATGCAGTTGATGTAGGATATGGACAACTTGCATGGAAAATCAGAAATGATAACCGAGTTAAAACAATTGAAAAAACTAATTTAAAAATATGTATCCCAGATGAAATATATTCTGATACTGATACTTGGGCAGATTTATTAGTTTCAGACTTATCATTTATTTCATTAGAACGAACTTTGCCAAATCTAAAAAAACTACTAAAACCTGAATTTCATGAAATGATTTGTTTAATAAAACCACAATTTGAAGCAGGAAAAGAATTTATAGAGAAGGGTGGGGTTGTTAAAAATCCAAAAACTCATATAATGGTTATAGAAAATGTAATTAATTGTATTCATAATCTTGATTATAAAATTAAAGGGTTAACTTATTCATCAATAAAAGGTCCGGCAGGAAATATTGAATACTTAATATATTTTTCTACTGAAGACATTGAAGAGAGTTATATTCAACCAAATTTAGTAGTAGAAGAAGCTCACAAAGACTTAAATAATCTTAACTAAATTAGTTAGCAAATTTAATTTTTTTGATTTTTATTATATTATAGTAAATGTGACTAGTTTATGAAAGGAGCCAAATGAATTGGAAATAACAAATAACTTTAAC
>CALUUV010000045.1 GCA_944324055.1 Candidatus Gastranaerophilales bacterium
TTAAGAGATAATTTAGCAAAAATATTAGAAATGCACGGAGTGTAAGTTATATGTCAGTACTGGAATTTGAAAAACCATTAGTTGAAATAGAAAATAAAATACAAGAATTAAAAAAAATAAGTGCGGAGTCAGGCATGGACTTAGATAAAGAAATCGAAACATTTGAACAACAAGCAAATGATTATAAAAAAGAGTTGTATTCAAATTTGAAACCATCTCAAAAACTTCAAATTGCAAGACATCAGGAAAGACCAAACTTCTTAGATTATACTAAATTAATCTGTGATGATTTTGTCGAAATGCACGGTGATAGAACCGGTATGGATGATAGAGCAATTATTGGTGGATTAGCAAATATTGGTGGTCAAAAAGTAATGCTTATTGGTACTCAAAAAGGAAAGAGTACAAAAGAAAATTTAGAATATAATTTCGGAATGCCTCAACCGCAAGGTTATAGAAAAGCATTAAGATTGTTTTATCACGCAAATAAGTTCAATATGCCAATCGTTACTTTAATTGATACACCGGGGGCATATCCTGGAATCAGTGCTGAAGAAACTGGTCAAGGTATTGCAATTGCAGTAAACTTAAGAGAAATGGCAAAATTAAATGTTCCAATTATTGCAATAATTACTGGAGAAGGATGTAGTGGTGGAGCTTTAGGTTTAGGTGTTGCTAATAAAGTTTTAATGCTTGAACATTCATACTATACAGTTATTTCTCCTGAAGGTTGTGCTTCTATTTTATGGAGAGACGCATCTAAATTTGCGGATGCTGCTGAAGCATTAAAAATTACTGCAGACGATTTAATTAAATTAAATATAGTTGATGGAATGATTAAGGAACCTGTAGGTGGTGCTCATACTAACTATGAAGAAATGGGTGAGAATATGAAGAAAGCTATTCTTGATACTCTTTCTGAATTAGCAGGAATGTCTAAAGAAGAATTAAGAAATCAAAGATATGATAACTTTAGACGTATGGGCGCATTTATTGAAGGTTAATTAATGGATAATTATTTTGAATTAAAAATAGCAATCAATCCTCAAATGGAAGATACAGTATCTTGTATTTGTTTTGAACGCTTGAACTGCGAAGGTGTTGTTCTAGCAGAAGAAAAATATAAAGATTTAGAAATGGTATCTACAACTGAGGGTACTTTGCGTGTATTTTTAACAGAAGATAGTGTAAAAGATATTAGTGAAATCAAGTCTATCCTAAAAGAGGAAAGAGAGTTTTTGATTGAACAGGGTCTGTCCGAAGAAGAGCTTGGTAGCTGGGAAATCTCATTTGAAGAAAAGGAAAATGAAGATTGGTCAAAGAAATGGAAAGAAAACTGGGATGTTACTCATATAACTGATAATGTTGTAATAGTTCCTTCTTGGCTTGAATACACTCCAAAAGAAAATGAGATAATAATATCTTTAGATCCAGGTCACGCATTTGGTACAGGCACTCATCAGACTACTCAACTTTGTGTAAGAGCAATGGAAGAGTTCCCTAATTTCAAGACAGTTGCGGATATTGGAATGGGAACAGGTATTTTAGCTATTATTGCAAAGAAAATGGGAGCTGATTATGTATATGGCTGTGATAATGACCCAGATGTAATTGATGTTGCAATAGAAAACGCTCAAAAAAATAATGTAGAATGTAAATTTGAATATAATACAGCTGATAAAATAACAGAAAAATTTGATTTTGTATGTGCAAATATTTTACATAATGTTTTATATGAAATTATGCCTGATTTGAAAAAATTATTAAATCCTAATGGAAAATTAGCATTATCAGGTATTTTAAATGAAAAGAAAGATGTTGTTTTAAAAGCAATTGAAGAAAATAATTTAAAAATTTTAAAAACCAATTACCAAGATCAATGGATTTCTTATATTGTAACAAAAGATTAATTGTTACTCTTCTATAGGTCAATTTTGTCTAAAAATTTTTCTTTTAATAAATGTGTAGTTTATTAATAAAGAAAGGTTATGTTATGGCTGGAGTTGAAGTAATTGGAAATTATAATGTTACGCCGATTGGAAATGGACAATATTCAATTGCATTAAATAATGGTAATATGGGTGCTCGTATTGGAGATGAAACAGCAGTAGAGCAACTAAGAGAAAAATATAATAGGCCAGCAGATTCATTTGAGAAAAAAACTTCTCATAAAGGTGCAGTTGTTGGCGGAGCTGTTGGAACTTTGGCAGGTGCTGCAGTGACTACTCCTATGTTTCTATCACTTAGTACAGTTAAGCAACTTATAAAAGATGGTTCATTTACTGAGAAAAAAGCTCTTGTAGGAGAACTAAGAAAAATGTTTCCAAAAGGTAATGTAATGAAAGCTTTGACTAAGAAAGTTGGTTGGAAAGCTGCTAAGTATGTAGCAATTGCAGCAGCTGTTGGTACAGCAATTGGACTAGGTGTTGATATGTTAAAGGGGAAAAAAACGGAAGAACCTAAACAAGCATAATTAAAATGAAAGGTGAGAATCATACCTCACCTTTTTTGTATTATTATATTTAGTATGGACTATAAAACAAATGTAATGAGAGCTTTAGATAAGCTAAAAATTAAATATAACCATTATTCTTATGCTGATACTGATGCAATATCAGGTGTAGAAGTTGCACAAGTTTTAGGTCAAAACCCAGATAGGGTATTTAAAACTTTAGTAACAGTTGGAAAAACAAAACAGATTTACGTTTTTATGATTCCTGTTGCAGAGGAATTAGATTTAAAGAAAGCTGCTAAAGCTGTTAATGAAAAATCAATTGAAATGTTAAAATCTAAAGACTTGTTAAAAACAGTAGGATATATACACGGAGGATGTTCTCCAATTGGAATGAAAAAAGTATTTCCAACAACAATACATACTTCGGCTAAGGATTATGAAACAATAATATTTAGTGCTGGCAAAATTGGATATCAGGTTGAATTATCTCTTGATGAACTGAAAAAAGTTATTAAATTTAATCTTTCTGAGATTATTGTATAATATAACTTTACAAACTAGCAAAAACTAAATTTTTAATTTGTTAAGTTGGTATGATTAAGATTAATAAGAATAATAATGTATTTTACCAACCAACATTTCAAGGAAGAAAAGTTCAAACAGTTAATGATTATTTAGACTATGAGTTAAGTCAAAATCCAACTTATAGTAGTGCTATATCATCTTATGGTAAGGCAATGGTAGAAAGTTCTAATCCAAAAGATGATATAGATAGAAAATTACTTGCAACATCTAATGATGAGACTATTTCGTTAGAAGATGCTGTGCAAGAGCTGAAGGATATAAAAACAACTCCTAAAAAGAAGGCTGATTATATCTTATGTTCAACTTTCGAAAATGATAAACCTGAAGTTGTTATTAATAAAAAAGCTTTATTAACAATAAAACAAGCTTTATTGTATGGTGATAAAATTCCAAAAATGGAAGATGCAATTAGAACTTGTCTTGATGATGATACTAAGACATTTAATCCTGATAAATTTAATTCTTTATATGATTATAAAGGTCGTTTAAAAATTGGAGCAAGATTAAAACCAAGACCTCAAAATATTGCAAGAGAACTAAGAGATGCAAAAGCAAATAGAAGATTACAAATAGAACAGGCATTAGAAAAAAATCCTGATGAAGTCAAAAAAGCAGAATTTAAAGAAACTGATTTTTTTGTTCCAATAGAAGATACAAAAGCTGATTTATTAGCTGATTTAGCTGAATTTCAGTCTAAAACAAAAGAATTGCCTGATGAACTTTATGAAAATATGCAAAAATCAATTAAAAATAATGAGTTTGATTTGAAAAAGGTTTTCGTAAATCATTATTCATTGTTAGATGAATGTAAAACAATTGATGATGTTCAAGGTTTTTATCCAGAATTAGAATATCCAAAAGAAAAACCAGAATTTGATCCAACTGGCTCAAAGGATTATTTATATAATAGATTAGCAAATGAAGATTTGGATAAAGTTGTTATTTCAACATTAAAACAAGGCTATTTAAATTTGAAACCTAAAACAGATATAAAAGTAGCATTTGAAAATTCTGCGCCTCCTAAATTACAAAATCTAGAGCGTGCAGGTTTTGAATTTAGTGCACCATCAAATGATTTATTAAAAGTTTTAGCAAAAGGTGAAAAATTACATAATAAATATTTAGAAATTCCTAATTATACTGATAAAGAAATAAAAGATATTGCAAATAAACGTGCAATAAGAACAAGTAAAGTATGGTCAGATTATTCTGAAATGACAAGTAGTGAATGGTTGCCAGTTCGTTTAATTAAACATAAACGCAAACACCCTGAAGAGTCTCAGTATTCTACTGATAAAATGGTAAATACTTATTTAACATATTTGTATAATAAAAATCCTGATAAAGAATATTCTGCAAATCCATTAGAAAGATTTGATGATAAAAATTATTTATCAAAAGGGATGAAAAATGTAATTAATGGTACATATTGGGCAAGGTATTCAAAACATGATGAGGCTTATGCAAACAATTCAGATTTTCAAGATTTCAAATCAAAGTTTGATACAGATGCAATGGCAAAATCATTTGAACATATAGAGAATAATTATACGAATAGCTTTTTCCATAAATATTGGACTCCTGAAAGAGTAGAAACATTAAAAAATGAAATGCAGCCGGCATATGATTTAATTTATGAAAAGATTGCATTAAAAGAACAAGTTCAACCTAAAGTGGTAACAAATGATGATGTCAATGAACTCATAGAAGATTATTCTGGTATTGATGAATCAGATAAGGTATCAGATGAAGAAATATCTAAATTTAAGTATATGACATTAAATATTCAAGATAATGGATTAAAAGAACGTTGCCAATCTTGTGTATCAGATGTTGGTTTAATTGATAAAGCGTATTTTGATTCTACTAATAATATAATCGAAAAATCTTTTGAAGATGGTAAATTAAATGAAAATAAAGCAATAGTCTTGCTTACTGCACATGATAAGTACTTAAATCATGTATTAAATCATGATGATGATTTGTCTGAGGAAGATTTTATTAAGAAAACTTTATCACCATATAAGAAAGGTGATGATTATGATTATGATATAGCTAAACAATCAATGGAAGCAGAGGATAAATATTTTTCATTGTATGAAAAGCTAGAAGAACAAGGTGATAGCGATTTTAATGATTTGATAGCAAATAGATATACATTGCAAGAAAAACCTGACTATAAGAATGCAAATAAAATTATAACTTATTATCAAAGCGTTCCAAAAACATTTAAAGATAAATTTGTTTCAGAATTAAGAAATAATATTTCAGAAAAGGATAATAAATTATTAGATAGAATGACAGATCTTCATAACAAAATAACTTCTTGGAATTTTGATAATGATGAAGAGATAATAATGGATAAAGATAAACTTCCTCAAAAGGTTGTGATAACTCGTAAAGCTAAAAAAGAATTATGGAAAGCAACAGGGGAAAATATAGATTTATTTGATAATTATATAAATAAATTTTATTCTGCCGCACAGACAAGAACAGGTGATAAAGGTGGTCAAGGAATAAAAAAAGTTAAATCAAAGCCTTTCCATGAAATTAAAATATTAGGAACCGGTGGTGGCTTACGAATGTATACAAGAGATATAACACTAGACGATGAGAAAAAATATAATAAAAATGATGGTATAAATTTAAAATATATATTTGATACTTGTGATGGTCATTTATAATTTTAGTGGTATTATAGCATTGTAACAATGGAGAGTTAAGCTATGGAAAATCAAACCGCAATAATAATACCAGCAAGATATGAATCAAGTAGATTAAAAGGTAAACCATTAATTGAAGTTGGTGGCAAACCAATTATCCAATGGGTATTTGAAAAAGCAGTAAAAGCTACATTAGCAGATAGAGTAATCATTGCCACTGATAATGAAAAAATATATGAGACATCATTAATGTTTGGTGCAGAAGCAGAAATGACATTAGATACTCATAACAGCGGAAGCGATAGAATAGCAGAGGTTGCAGAACGCCATCCAGAGATTGGTTATATAATTAATCTTCAAGGTGATGAACCAATGATTAATCCAGAAACAATAGATAATGTAATCAGATTGTTAAAAGAAGATACCAATGCAGATATTTCAACATTAGTTAGAGAAATACAAGAAGAAAAGGATATTAATGATCCTAATTTAGTAAAATGTGTATTTGATAACAATGGTTACGCAATGTATTTTTCAAGATCAAAAATACCTTTTGAACGTAATAGTGGTCATTCAAAATTTTATGGCCATATAGGCTTGTATGGTTATAAACGTGATGCATTATTTAGAATGACAGGAGCAAATCAATCAAGCTTAGAATTAACAGAAAGCTTAGAACAATTAAGAGCTCTTCAAATGGGAATGAAAATAAAAGTATCAGTAGTAGAGGATAGTTCCATAGGTATTGATACAATAGAAGATTTAAACAATTTCAAGAGTAAAATGCTAGCAAATCAGTTATAAAAATTGAGAAAAAGTGCTTGCAATTTTTGTTAAATTCTATTAATATAAGTTTATATTTATTCAAAAAACTACACGAAAATAAATATTTTGTAACATAATAATCATAAGGGTGGTTAATAATGACTGATAAGGAAGAATTACAAGATTCTCAACACGAATCTGGATCTACACAAAAAATCTTAGTAGCAGATGACGAAGCAAGTATTCGTAGAATTTTGGAAACTCGTTTAAAAATGGTAGGCTATGATGTAGTAGTAGCTGAAGATGGCGAAGAAGCCGTAGAAGTATTCAATAAAACAAATCCAGATTTAGTTGTATTGGATGTAATGATGCCTAAAATGGATGGTTACGGTGTAACAAGAGAAATCAGAAGAACATCAGATGTTCCAATCATTATATTAACAGCATTGGGAGATGTTTCTGAAAGAATTACAGGCTTAGAATTAGGTGCAGATGATTATGTAATCAAACCATTCAGCCCAAAAGAATTAGAAGCAAGAGTTAAAGCTGTATTAAGAAGAACAAACAATAAAGAAGTAGTTGTTCCAACCGGTGGAAAATCAGTTGCTAAGAATGTAATTACAACTGGTAGTATTAAAATTGATACAGCAAGACGTCAAGTATATAGAAAGAACGAAAGAATTCGTTTAACAGGAATGGAATTCAGCTTATTAGAATTATTAGTAAATAATTCAGGTCAAGCATATTCAAGAAACGAAATCTTACAACATGTATGGTCATACCCTGCAGATCACAGAATTGATACAAGGGTTGTTGACGTTCACATCTCAAGATTACGTTCAAAATTAGAAACAGATCCAACAAATCCAGAGTTAATCTTAACAGCTCGTGGAATTGGATATATGTTCCAAAGAATAAATTAGTAAATAAAATCAAAAGTATAGATAAAAAGAGGTTAAAGAAATTTAACCTCTTTTTAATTTAAGTACTTGTAGAAAAAAATTGATTTGCTATAATAAAACTTGTAAAACATGGCGGGTGTCTTTAAATAGGTTAAGAGCTCGCAAAAATGTAGATTCTGGTTCCGATAGGAACCACAAAGAATCGAAATGACAGTAAGATATAAATTATGGCGGGTGTCGTCAAGTGGTTAAGACCTCGGATTGTGGTTCCGATATTCGTGGGTTCGAATCCCATCTCCCGCCCCATTTTTAAAGAAAGGTTCACGAAAGTGGACCTTTTTAAATTTTTGAGAAATGGTATGAGAACTACCAAGCGAAGCTTGGTCTAGGTTCGAGCAACCTTTTAAATTTTTGATTCTATTATTAATTATTTTGTGAAACTTTTTAATATTATTCAGCTTTATATAGCAAATATTTTTATTTAGGCTTTTTAGTTAAATGTAGCAAATTCTTAAATATATATTTAACAAGTCGAAAAATGAATAGCATAAAGCCTAAAATATATAATAATATATATGAAGTTCGAGAAAATATAATAACTCCATTTCAGCCGATATTTATATCTCAGCCAAGATGTGATAAAGATGTGTTTTCTAAAAACTTTTCTTTTATAGAACCTAAGAAAAGAGGTTATTTATATAAGTTTGCGAATTTAAGTGAACATTATAATCTTTCATACAATATTTTTGACTTAAAACAATTAATGAATTTGTCTAAAGAAAAGTTGAAATCTTTATTTTTAATATCATCTTTGAAGGATGATACTGGAATGCTCAGATTTACTCCTAATCAATTATTGCAGACTTCGAAATTAAATGATGAAACGATTAATTTTGTTAAACCATTTGCTCGGCAAAAGAATGCAAATGGATTGTTTAATTTTGGTTTTAATGATATTAAAGAATTGTCAAACTTTACAGACAAAGAAAAACAAAATGCTATGCAGCTTTTGCCTTTTAAGCTTCCTCCTCAGGATTTAATAAATATAAGTAAAGATAAAAATGCAAATGTATCAGCTTTACAAGAACGATTGTCTGTTATTAATAATTTATATCCACAAAATATTTATGAGATGGGTGTAAAAAAAATAGATAATAATTATGTTGTTCATTTAACAACAGAGGACAATTATAAAACATATAAATATGTTTTTGATAATAATTTTAATTTAAATCCTAAATATGAATCAAATATAGATTTTAAAACAGGTACATTTAAGAAAAAATGTTTTTTGAATAAATTAAAATTCTGGTCTAAGAAGGATGAACCAGCTATGGTTCAACAAAATAATAATTTAAGATGTTCTGTAAAAGACCATTATGAAGCTTTAGGGAATATAAATGAGTATGCTGAATCTCTTAAAGGCTTGCAAAAAAAGATGTATAGATATAATTTTCAAGTTTCTGCTACTGAAGAAGGTAATTTAATAGACACAAATATAACATTACCTAAAAATATGCTTGTTAATTATTGGAAAAAGGGTATGATTTCTAATTCTGATTTGATGCAAATATGTTCTGATTATGCGGAATTAATTCCTCAGAGTGATTTAGAATATTTTGCTTTAAATAAAGTTAAGATGACACAATTTGATAATGATAAGTTTTTAGAGATTAGAAAAAATAATGCAATGTCAAAACCAGTAGAGGTTGGTTCTGATTATTATAAAAAAGTTTTAAAAGAGACTTTGAGTATTGAAAATGAAAAATTAAAAAATATAAAAGCAGAAAGAAAGTTAATTATAATAGATGGGCTTCCGGGAGCAGGTAAATCAACTATTATAAATAGTATTTTGAAAGAAGATAAAGATTCATTTTATACCCCTGATTCAGATGATATAAAAGCAATGTTTAAAGAGGCTTATAAAAATGGAGAAGGGGCCAATTTAGTACATAATGCATCCGGTAAAATTTTGAAAAATGAAATTATACCAAGGGTGTTAGAACAAGGCAAGAATTTTATTTATCAGACAACAGGTAATTATGTTAGTATAAATAAAATAATAAATCAGGCAGCTGAAAAAGGTTATAAAATAGATTTTATTCAAATTCCAACTCCTAAGAATGTTTCTCTAGAAAGATCAGTTAAAAGGTTCAATGAGAATGGAAGATTTATGGATCCGATTGTAACTATGTCTATATTTAATACAAATAATAGAGAAAAAACATATGCAGCAAAAATATTCTCCCATAATAGGAATATTGTTAATTCTTATATTTTTGAAAATGGGAAATATCAGCCTATAAAAGAAGGAACATATTTGGGAGAGCCTAAGGATTCAATTATTAAATAGGTTTTGAATCCAGTCTGATATTATTATTTATGTAAATAAAAGTAAAAAACACTTGTAGAATTCTAAAGAATATAAATTTAATACCGTAAAAATATATGTAATATTGTATAAGGTATTTTTATGTCATTTGAAATTGATAAAAATAAAGGTGTAGAAAAAAAATATTTTAATTCTAAAGATAATATTGTAAGTGAAGATGACTTTAATGTTTTTCAGAAAGCATCAAAATCTTTCAATTCTGTTTTTGAAAAATATAAAGGAAAGGAGTGGAATTCTCAAATAAAAACAGAATTTGAATTAATGTTTAAAAAAGATTTGGACCCGGATTTAACATTACCGGTTGATGCTTTAAGAGTTGAAAAAAATATAGATAAATTACAAATAGAAAAAGATTCTCAGAAGGCTTTAGAATATTTTGAGAAAAAAGTATCCTCTCTTATGCCAAAAGTTAATAAAGATACAGATATTACTAAAAAGTATACTGGAAGTGCTGATGTTTTAAATGAATATTTGAAAAATACTCCTTTAAAGGGGTTAGGTCAAGAATTTATTAATATTCAAGAAAAATATGGTGTAAATGCATTATTTATGATGGCAATATCAAGTGTTGAATCTGGTTATGGCGCTGCACCTGCTAAAGGAACAAAGTATAATATAGGTGGTTTAACACGACTTAGCGGTGGTTTTCAAGAATCTGATGATTTTAAAGATGCTATTAATGATTTAGGCTCAACATTGAGTAATGTATATTTAAGAAGAGGTAAAATCACTCCAGATGCCGTACATCACGGCGGATATGCAACTGATAAAGATTGGGGTTCTAAAGTTGTAAAAGAATGGGATAATATAAATAGGTTTATTTATTCAAAGAAATAAAGATTTATAATATATTTTTCATCATTTCATTTAGTGCAATTTTCGCGGCTCTAATAGGTGCAGAAAAAGATGTTCCTGCAAATTTATCAATTACTTTTCCCTCAGGGATATCATTGCCAAAATCTATTTCAAGATCGGTACCTCTAAGTTCACTTACATTTATTCCGTTTTGTGTTTTTGAGATGTGGAAGGAGTACGGTTCATAGTGTTGAGTAAAATAACTATTTCTAGAAGATGAATTTATATCTACAAAACCTCTTTTATCAAGGCCTCCAACTCCTTCAAATCCAGTATTCAAGAATAGGATTCCAACTTTTCTATGTCCATCATTTCCACTACTTGCAAGAACTCTAACTTTATCTGCAAGTTCTTTGTGTTTTTCAAGTAAATTAAGTTGTTCAGGCGCAAGTTTTTTGATGTTATATTTCATAACTTCTTTAGTTTCAATACCTGATTTTGTTAAAGGTGGTTTGTTATGATAAATCCCAAAAGACATTGATAAACAACTTGTATTAGGTGTAATGTCTTTTTTAAGATTTAATATATCATTATCATTAGAAATATGTTTAATTTTATATTTTGCAAATGGGTTGTATCTTTTTGCTACTATTTCTATTAAATCAGTATGGCTAAGACTAAATCCTAAAATGTTTTTGTCTGGTTTTCCTCCAACATCTAAATCGGTTAGGATAATTTCTTTAGTTGGTAAAGACGCATTTTTTACAAATTCTCCGTCTTTATTTAATATTCGAATATTTGTATTCCCATTTTGTTCCTTAAAATTTTCTAATAAATAATATGGTTTAGAATCTTTTGGGTTAATCCATACAGCTCTTTTGTATGTATAATTATCGTCAGTTAATTTTATAATATCTGCTTGCGTAGCTTTAGGAGGGATTCTATTTGAATAAAAAATGTAATCGTTGTGTTTTGCAATTTTATTCATTGCTCTTGCTTCTCTCATTTCTTCTGAAATAAATCTAGGCAATTCAAGTGTTTGCCCTGTTTTAGGGTAAATTAATTTTGGGTTAATTCCATGGATTTGTTGTTTGGGTGTTAATAATCTTGGGTATACCGAATTAAGATTCATATATATATAATTCTTCTAAAAATTAAATTTGCTAATATAAATAATTGAAAGTTCTTGTCAATTTTTATTTTCAATCGTATAATGTAGGGGAGTTTATCACAATAAAGTGGTGTTATATTGTGAGTTTTAGAACGATTAAAGGAATAAAGGAGCCAGTATGACTACAGAACGTCAATCTCAGATTAACTTTAAAAAGATTGATGAAATTATGGCATCTTATGAATATAAGAAGTCTAATTTAATTGCAATCTTACAACAAGTTCAGGAATTGTATACTTATTTACCTGAAGACGCTATGACCTTTATAGGAACCAAAATAGACGGTTTATCCCCTGCAACAGTTTATGGTGTTGCAACATTTTATGCACAGTTTTCATTAGAACCAAAAGGAAAATACAAAATAAAAGTATGTGATGGAACAGCTTGTCACGTAAGAGGTTCAATGAGTGTATTAAATGCAGTTAAGACCAAATTAGGGGTTGGCGAAAAGAGAATGACAACTGAAGATGGAATGTTCTCATTAGAAATAGTAAGTTGTTTGGGTGCTTGTGGATTAGCTCCTGTAGTTGTAATTAATGACAAGGTATATCCTCAAATGACATCTGATGCAATAGGCATTATCATTGATACAATCATTAAGGAGGAATCAAACTAATGACAGAATTAAAAATAGATATAAAACAAGAGCAAGAACGTGTTAAAAAAGAGATGTCCAAACAAGGATTGAGAGTCTTAGTATGTACTGGAACTGGTTGTATTGCAAATGGTTCATTAAAAGTAATTGAAAAATTTAAAGAATTAGGTGTAAATGTTTCTGCATTAACAGATTACGATAAAATGACAATAGTTCCAACAGGTTGTCATGGTTTTTGTGAACAGGGTGTATTAGTTATAATCCCAGCTTTACATACAGCTTATGTAAAAGTAAAAGAATCAGATGTTCAAGAAATTTATGATAGTCATATTGTAAAAGGAGTTCCTGTTGAACGATTATTATATGTTGATCCAAAATCAGGAGAACATATTTATAAGAGTGAAGAAATTAATTTTTATGCAAAGCAAGTAAGAACTGCATTAGAAAATTGTGGTCATATTGATGCAGAAAGTATTGACGAGGCAATATCAGTTCATGCCTATGAAGCTTTATCAAATATATTAAAAGAAAATAATCCTGATAAAGTAATTGATGAAATTGAAAAATCTGGTTTAAGAGGAAGAGGTGGCGGAGGATTTCCGACTGGTACAAAATGGAGATTCACTGCTGCTAACAAGGGTGGAAAATCTTATGTAGTATGTAATGGTGACGAAGGTGACCCAGGTGCATTTATGGATAGAAGTGTAATGGAAGGTGATCCTCATAAACTATTAGAAGGTATGGCAATAGCAGGTTTTGCTGTTGGTGCTGATGAAGCTTACATTTATGTAAGAGCAGAATACCCATTGGCTATAAAACGATTAAAAATAGCAATTGAACAAGCAGAAAAGGCTGGATATTTAGGCCAAAATATAATGGGTTCTGATTTTAGTTTCACAATTCATATTAAAGAAGGTGCAGGTGCATTTGTTTGTGGTGAAGAAACAGCATTAATAGCATCAATAGAAGGTGAACGTGGTATGCCAAGACCAAAACCACCATTCCCTGCAAATAAAGGTTTATTTTGCAGACCAACATTAATTAATAACGTTGAAACATTGGCGAATGTTCCTGTAATTATGAGAAAAGGTGCTGATTGGTTTGCTCAAATGGGTACAGAAAAATCAAAAGGTACTAAAACTTTCGCTTTAACAGGCGAAGTTAATAATACAGGTTTAATTGAGGTTCCAATGGGAACAACTTTAAGAGAAATTATTTTTGATATCGGTGGTGGTATCAGAGATGGTAAAAAGTTCAAAGCAGCTCAAATTGGAGGTCCATCTGGTGGTTGTTTAACAGAAGAACATTTAGACTTACCAATGGATTATGACACTTTAAGAAGTGTAGGTGCAATGGTAGGTTCTGGTGGACTTGTAGTTATGGCTGAGGATACTTGTATTGTAGAAGTTGCAAGATTCTTCATGAACTTTACCCAACACGAAAGTTGTGGAAAATGTGTTCCTTGTAGAGAAGGCACAAAAAATATGTTGAAAATCCTTGAAAGAATTGTAAAAGGTAATGGTACAATGGAGGATTTAGATACATTAGAGGAATTGGCACATGCAGTGAATGATGGTTCTTTATGTGGATTAGGAAAAACTGCACCAAATCCTGTTTTATCAACATTGAAATATTTTAGAGATGAATATATTGCTCATATTAAAGATAAAAAATGTCCTGCTGGAGTATGTACAGCATTAAAGACATATTCTATCGATCCTGATTTATGTAAAGGATGTTCAAAATGTGCAAGAAATTGTCCAGCACATGCAATATCAGGTGAATTGAAATCACCATTTGTAATTGATCAGGAAAAATGTATAAAATGTGGCGCTTGTATTTCAGCGTGTCCATTCAAGGCAATAAAACAGTTTTAAGATATGAGGAATAAAAATAATGGGTAAAATGATTATAAATGGTAAAGAGTGTGAATTTACCAATGAGGCAAATATATTAGAAGTAATCAGAAAGAATGGGTTTAATGTTCCTACTTTCTGTTATAGACCTGATTTAAAAGATGCATTTGGCGCTTGCAGAATGTGTGTTGTGGAAATTGAAGGAAGAGGTATTCAATCTTCTTGTACAATGCCACCTCAAGATGGATTAGTAATTCATACAAATTCTGCAAAAGTAAGAAGAATAAGAAAGACAGTGTTAGAATTATTACTGGCAAATCATGATAGAGAATGTACAACTTGTGATAAATCAGGTAGTTGTGAATTGCAAAAATACGCAGAAGAATACGGTATTAAAGATGTATCAAAATATGTTCAAAGAAAAGAAATGCGTCCAATAGATGATTCTTCACCATCAATAGTAAGAGATATAAATAAATGTATCTTATGTGGTGCTTGCGTAAGAGCTTGTAATCAATATCACGGATTACAAGTATTAGGTTTTGCAAATCGTGGCGCAAATACAGTTGTTCAACCAATGGCTGGAAGAGCATTAGCAACAAGTGAATGTGTATATTGCGGTCAATGCGTTGCAGTTTGTCCAACAGGTGCTTTAACTATAAAATCACAAGTAGATGATGTATGGAAAGAATTGAATAATCCTGATAAAAAGGTAGTAGTTCAATTTGCACCATCTGTTCGTGTAGCAATAGGTGAAATGTTTGGGCTTGAACCTGGGGTTAATTCGACAAAGAAAATTAATGCGGCACTAAAAGCAATTGGTTTTGATTTGGTATTTGATACAAACTTCTCTGCCGATTTAACAATTATGGAAGAAGCAACAGAGTTTGTTGATAGAGTTAAAAATGGTGGCAAATTACCATTATTTACATCTTGTTGTCCAGGCTGGGTAAGATATTTAGAAACAGAATACCCAGAAATGTTAGAACATTTATCAACTTGTAAATCTCCGCAAGGTATGATGGGGGCAATTATAAAGAAATTTGTTCCTGAATATTATCCAGAGATAACAAATGAAAATATTGTAAGTGTTTCTATAATGCCATGTACAGCTAAAAAAGCTGAAGCAATTAGAAAAGAATTTAGAAGAGAAGATGGTACATATGA
>CALUUV010000046.1 GCA_944324055.1 Candidatus Gastranaerophilales bacterium
ACGTACGCAAAACCACGAACTGCACCACCGCCAAATATACAAGTATAAATATCTTCTCTAGCCATAACTCAATTATTATATACTAGTTTTTAAGAATAATAAAGTAGTCATCTTATTTAGATTTTCCTCTAACATATGGCATATAAAAAATTGGATAATTTATAAATTGGTCATAAATTGGACTGTCAGTAAAAAATCCATAATACATAGGATCATAATACCTTGGCCTTCCCTTGCCTGTAAAATCATATCCGGAATATGAATCATAACTTTCATCTTTAATTACAATTTTTTTATTAGTATTTGAATGTTTTTGCTCTGGAATATATACAGAATTACTAGCCATAACGATAGAAGCCGAAAGCAAAAAACAGAACATTAAAATAAAATATCTCATATATAACAACCTTATTATTTATTGATATATACTGGTAACGGAACCATTTTTAATAATAGCAAATATAACATATTTATTTTCATATTTAAACACTCCGTAATAAAAATTACTCCAAGCAAGAAAATTATTCCTCAAATATTAGTAAAAAATACTATTCTAAATTTTAACTAGGAAAATTTCTTGCTTGTATAAAATTGTTAATTAGAACCCAATGCCAAAATAGAATGATGGATAGATTCCATTATAATAATATGGGCCATTTATCGGGTAACCATAGTAGTAACAAGAGCTCCAACAGCCGCGCCTGGCCAACACCCCTGTAGTAAATGATGTTCCACAAAAATGATGATGTGGAGCAGGAACAACTCTCACATGAGCAGGTCTACAAGGCCCATGGTGTCCTCTATGATGTGGGCCTGCACTTGCTGGTAAACTTAAAGCCAATAAACTAACTAAACTTAATGCAAATAATTTCTTTTTCATATCTTCACCTCATACATACTCGTCTATATAACGAATTTAAAATTAAAATGTTCAAATTTATGTTAAGCAATATTAATGTTAAATTCTTTACAAGATGAGAATTTTGAACTAATATTTAATAAAAGTGTTTTCATAGTTTTATAAGGATACCAAAATGAACACATACAACAGGATTTTATTAAAAGTAAGTGGGGAAGCTTTACTAGGAGATCAAGATTTCGGAATAGATTATAAGCCTGTTGAAATGATAGCCAAAGAAATAGCACAAGCTACCAATGCAGGAGTTCAAGTAGCTGTTGTTGTTGGAGGTGGCAATATATTCAGAGGAATGAAAAATAGCGCTAAGTTGGGAATGGATAGAGCATCAGGAGATTATGTAGGTATGCTTGCTACTGTTATGAATGCTATATCTTTACAAAGTGCTTTAAAATCAATAAATATCGATTGCAGAGTTCAATCTGCTCTTGAAATTAAACAAATTGCAGAACCATATATAAGACATAAAGCAATTCGTCACTTAGAAAAAGGACGAGTAGTTATATTTGCAGCAGGAACAGGAAACCCATTTTTTACAACAGATACTGCAGCAGCACTTAGAGCATCTGAGATTGATGCTGATGCAATGTTAATGGCTAAAAATGGAGTTGATGGGGTTTATGATGACGACCCTAGAACTAATCCTAATGCAAAGAAATTAGATAATATAAAATATGCTGACATAATTAAAAATGATTTAAAAGTTATGGATGCATCAGCTTGTTCACTTTGTGAACAGAATAATATCCCTATTGTAGTATTTGATTTTGCCGCAAAAGGTAGTTTAATGAAAATTATTAATGGGGAAAAAGTAGGTACTTTTGTTAATTAGTATAGTAATTTATTGAAAGAGGTAACAATGTCAGAAGCAGTTGATGAGCTATTTTTATTAGGCGAAGAAAAAATGGAGAAAGCAATTTCTCAAATGATGAAAGAATTTGGTACAATCAGAACAGGTCGTGCTAACCCAATTATTCTTGATAAAGTTTTAGTTGAATACTATGGAGCACCAACTCCATTAAGACAAATGTCACAAGTAACTGTTAGTGAAGGTACTACTTTAATCATCACTCCTTATGACAAAACAATCTTAAAAGATATTGAAAAAGCTATCATCAAAGCTGAATTAGGTATTGCTCCTAACAGTGATGGTATTTGCATCAGACTAAAATTCCCACCTTTAACAGAAGAAAGAAGAAAAGAAATTGTTAAAGACGTTAAGAAAATCGGTGAAGATGCTAAAGTTGCTATCAGAAATATTAGACGTGATATGACTGATGGTGTTAAAAAAGTAGAAAAAGAAGAAAAACTTCCTGAAGATACTGTTAAAGATTATCAAGATGATATTCAGAAATTAACTGATAAATATACTAAACAAATTGATAATTCAGTAGCAGAAAAAGAAAAAGAGGTCTTAACAGTATAATGGATCAAAAAAATCTTACCAGATTAGTAACAGGAACTGTAATGGGTTTTACAGTTTTAGGTTTAATTTTTTACGGCGGACTACCTTTATTTTTACTTACACTATTAGTGATATATTTTGCAACAAAAGAATATGTCCTAATCCTACGTCATAAAGGTTTTTATCCAAGTATAAAAGTTATATTATTTGCAGATGCATTTTTTGCATTACTGGCATATTTGAACAAATTTAATATGCTATCATTTGCTGTAACAATTTCATCAATTGTTGCATTTATATGGGTGTTATTTAAAGGAAGACAACCATATATCGCAAATGTTGCAACTACTATTCTGGGATTTATATATAGCGGGCTATTTCCTCTATATTTAATATTCATAAGAGACATTGGAACTCAACCAGTATATCAATACTTAATTAAAATGCCATCACAACAAGAAGGCTTATGGTACTTAGTATTATTGTTCTTCTGTGTTCTATTTACAGATACAGGATGTTATTATTTTGGAACAAAATTTGGGAAACATAAAATTGCTCCTGTTATAAGTCCTAATAAAACAATTGAAGGTGCAATAGGCGGTTCTATATGTGCAATTCTTGGTGCTATGGGTATTGGACATTTTATACATATTGACTGGTATCATTGCTTAATCATTGGTATTTTAATTGCACTATTTGCACAAATTGGAGATTTATGCGAATCATTGATAAAAAGAGATGCTGGCGTTAAAGATTCCGGGAATACACTTCCTGGACACGGCGGGTTCTTAGATAGAACTGATAGTTACGTATTCACTCTACCAATACTTTATTACTATTTTCAGTACTTTGTTTATCAATCTGGAACTTTAGAATCTATAATGAGTTTCTTTAAAGGCTTAATTTAATGTGTCAAAACATTTTAGATATAAAATGCAAAAATAAAGCACTTTTTGATGCGGCAATTACACATCCTTCATATACAAAGGAAAATGAATTGCCTGCCATTAAGAGCTATGAAAGATTAGAATTTTTTGGAGATTCAGTACTTAAACTTTTTGCATCACAAATTCTTATCAGTAAGTTTCCAGATTATGATGAAGGGAAATTATCTAAAATACGTTCAATTCTAGTTTCAGATGCGACCATATCACAAATTGCTTTTGAAATTGGTTTAGATAAAATTATTAAACTTTCTAAAGCTGAAGAAAAACAAGGTGGAAGAACTAGAGAATCCAATATAGCATGTTCTTTTGAAGCTATTCTTGGGGCATATTTTTTAGATGGAAAGGAAAAAGAAGTAAAAGATTTTTTAGAATTCCAGCTTTCTAATTATATTGATGAAATAGATAAACATTTTGAGAAATATAATGCAAAAGCCGTTTTACAAGAATATACACAATCACAGACAAAAGAACTTCCAGAATATAAAACAATCAATATAACTGGACCTGCGCATAAACCAGTTTTTGAAGTTGAGGTTAGTTATTGTGGTAGAATATTAAGTAAAGCAGAAGGCAAAACAAAAAAAGAAGCAGAACAAAATTGTGCCTACAAAGCTTGCAAGGAACTTGGGATTATAGAGGATAAATAATGAATAAAATTATAATTTCGCCATCAATATTATCAGCAGATTTTGTAAATTTAGAACGAGATATAAAAAGAATTGAAGAAGCGGGAGCTGACTGGGTTCATATAGATGTAATGGATGGACATTTTGTACCAAATATTACAATTGGAATACCTGTTGTAAAGGCTATTAAGAGAATCACAAAACTTCCATTAGATGTTCATTTAATGATAGAAAATCCAGAAAAATATATTGTGGCATTTGCTAATGCTGGAGCAGATATAATAACTATTCATTATGAAGCTTGCGAAGAAAATTTATCACAAAATATTGAAATGATAAAAAGCTGTAATGTTAAAGCTGGAGTATCAATAAAACCAAATACAAGCCAAGAAAAATTATATCCATATTTAAAGGATATTGATTTAGCATTAGTTATGACTGTAGAACCAGGATTTGGCGGACAAGAATTTTTACATCACTGCGCTATGAAAATCCCAAAAATTAAAGAACTAGTTAATGATGATTTTATTATCCAAGTTGATGGTGGCATTAACAATATAACCTCTAAAATATGTACATCACTTGGAGCAAATTCTTTAGTTGCAGGAAGCTACATTTATGGTAGCAGCGATATTAAAAATTCAATTGATAGTTTAAAAAATATATCATAGTATAACAGGATGATACTCATTTGAACTGTGTATGATATAATCAGGACAAATGAGGGATTTTTCTTTAAAAAGTACTATAACATATAAATTGTATCGACAATTAATTATTCTTTTTGATGATTTTTTGTCAACAATTGGTGATACAGTTATTTACGGTAAAGATGTACTAAAATTCATATTTAAAAGGGACTTCAACATGCCTGCCCTATTAGAGCAGTGTTCTAGATTTGGTGTAAGTTCTTTGCCAATAACTTTATCAATTGTTGGGATGACTGCAATAATTGTATCCATGCAAGTAGCAGGAGAAATGGTAAAACAAGGTGCGGGCAACTATGTTGGCATGCTAGTTGCAATATTAATTATTAGAGAAGCTGGAATTATAATGTCTGGTTTTGCAATTATTTCAATGATTGGATCTTCTATTGCCTCAGAAATAGCAACCATGAGGGTTACAGAACAAATTGATGCAATACAAGTTTTAAAAGTTAATCCAATAAGATATCTTTTTGTTCCAAGAGTTTTATCAGGAACATTAATGATGCCGCCCGTTTTAGTAATCGCTTCTCTTGTTGGGATAATAGGCGGTGGAGTGGCAGCTCATTTAGCATCAGGGCTTTCATACAGAGCTTATTTTGAATCTGTATGGAGTGGAATTTATATGAAAGATATGAATGTTGCTCTATTAAAAGCTATTGTATTTGGCTTCACTATTGCTTTAATTAGCTGTGTTTGTGGATATAACGCAAATGGAGGAGCAAGAGGAGTTGGGATTGCAACAACCAAAGCAGTTGTATGGTCATTTGTTGCAATTGTTTTATGGGATTTAGTATTTTCAATAATCTTTTTCTTTTAAAATAGGTATAGATATGAGTATAGAAGTAAAAAATTTAACTAAAAAATTTAATAAAAAAACAGTCATTAAGGATATTTCATTTAAAGTTAACTCAGGTGAAATACTTGCAATTGTAGGTTTTAGTGGTTCAGGTAAAAGTACTGTACTAAAACTTATATGTGGATTAATTGAAAAAGACTCTGGAATAATAAAAACTTCTGGAGATATTGCTATGGTTTTTCAATATTCCGCATTAATTGACTCTTTGAATGTTGAAGATAATATTGCTTTTGCCTTAAAAGAGCGTAAAGATTTAAGAAAAAAATATACCAATGAAGAAATTAAGCAAATTGTAAAAGAAAAGCTTAATTTAGTTGGGTTATCTGGGATTGAAAATAAATTTCCATCAGAACTATCTGGTGGGATGCAAAAGCGTGTAAGCTTTGCAAGAGCTATTGTTACATCTCCTAATATAATTTTATATGACGAACCGACAGCAGGGCTAGATCCTGTATCTTCTACTTTAATCGAAGATTATATTGTAAGATTAAAAGAAGAAACTAATGCAGCATCTATTGTTGTAACCCATCAAATGTCTACAATTATGAGAACTGCTGATAAAATTATTATGTTGTATAATGGAGATGTGGTGTTTACTGGAACTCCTCAAGATTTAATGAAACAGGATACACCATATACAAAACAATTTGTAACAGCATCTTTAGATGGTCCGATGAAGATGTTACAAGGTTAATATAAAATAAGGGAATTTATATATGAAAATATCATCATCATTTAAAGTAGGAATATTGTCATTAGTAGCACTATTGATTTTTTTCTGCACTGTTTTATGGGTAAAGGGTAGAGCATTCTCATCTGCAAAAAGAATTGAAGTTCAGTTTAAAGATGTTAATGGAATGAGACCTGGTTCTGCAGTTCAAATGATGGGTATGAGAGTAGGACAAGTTGAAGAGATTAAACCGGTTATTAATGGTGAATCTAGTTATGTACTATTAAAGTTTGTAATAACAGATCCTAATATAAAAATCCCTAAAGCATCTATGCTATCAATACAACAATCAGGTTTAATTGGGGAACAATTCTTAGAAATTACACCTCCAAAAGTTAGAAGCGTATATATTCCAGTATACTCAAGAGAAGGCTTATATAATGGTTCTGAAGTAGAAATTAAACTTGATGATAAATATTATAATGTTGGAGCTGTAAGAAAAACTCAAATTATGGCAACAAGTACAATACCTGATACAATCAAACAATATGTAAAAACTCCATACGCATATAAAGTTGATTATGTAATTAACCTTCCTGGATTAATATTACCAGAATTTATGCTTGGTAATATTGTATATAGTAAAGATGGAATGAAGTTAAGAATTCAGCCTCTTGATAATGCTGCAATTCCTTATCCGCATCAAACATCAATATATACTGTTGTAGAACCTATGAGAATATCTGATTTCTTAGATTTACAATACCAAGCAGCAGCATCATTAACAGAAACAAACAAAAAAATTAATGATTTACTTGATGATTCACTTATTGCAGATTTAAAACAATCTATTTATAATATCAAACAACTTACAGCTCAAGCAACAACTACTCTTGCAAAAGCAGAAAAACTTATCGATGAATCAAGAACTGATTTAGAAACAATCATGGTTCAAGCAAATAGAGTTTCAGATGAATTCTGTAAACTATCAGGAAACATTAATGGTATAATTGAAGATCCTCAATTCAAACCAACATTAATGGCAACTGCAAAATCAATAAATAATCTATGCGATGAATTAACACCTATCTTAGGAGCTGTTGATGCAAAAAGATTTGCAGAAGATTTAAATGCAACCATGAGCAATATTACAGAAATTACAACTGCTGTTAATTCTATGACTAAAGATGAAAAATTAAAATCACAACTTACAACAACATTAGATAATTTAAATAAAGCATTGTACAATGTATCTTTAACTTTAGAAGCTGTTAACAATCCAAAAGAAACTGCTAATATTAAATGTATTATGCAAGATACAGCAGTTACAGTAAGAAATTTAAGAAAATTCTCAGATAAACTTAACAAGAGATTCTTATTATTCAGATTAATGTTCTAGAAAGACAAGGTAAATTATGAGTATTATAGGATTTTGGGGATATCCAAATCCAAAATTAATAGAAGAAACTAAAATCGAATATCCAAATGCCGAATGGATAGATTTAGATTGTGATTTTAATTATCCAGATAAAAATATTTTACCTGAATCATATTGTAAAATAATTAAAAATATTATTAATAACGTAATTGAACTTAAACCAAATAAAATTCTTGCGCCAATAGGAAAGGATAAATGTGATAGCGGTTGGTTTGCGGCTCAATTATTAAAAGATATGGGCTATAATGTTGTAGAAAGCATATTTGAAGATATATCAACACCTAGAAAAATACAAATTTGTACAAGTAATCTTCCTTTATATGATAAAATCACGAAAATTACTGACAATATCATTTTTGAAGATACAAACCAATATACTCAATGTAAACCTAAATTTGGTTTTTGGGGTGTTCCTCCTAACGATTTAGAAATACTTAACTTGTTCCCAAATGAAACACATGTATATGGTTGGACAAGATGCGTAGAAGCAAAAACTCCTGCAGATATTGAATTAGAAATGTTTGTTGATGAAGATATTCCAACAGTATTTTATGCACAAGCTTTTTGTGCAAAAGCTCAACTTGCAAAATATCTTGCAGACAAATACAATGGTTTATACATTGATATTGATGATTATGCAAACAATTCAATAAAAGCTAAAATTGAAGCATTTTTGAGGTTAAGATGATTTATTTAGATGCTGGAACCACATATTCAAAAATAATTACTGTTGACGAAGAATTTGATAAAGAATATTTTATCAAATCTGAAAGCAATAAAAATTATTACATAATACCATCATCATTAATCAATAAACTAAATATTAATATAAAAAAAGCATGTGGACATATGGCAAATGCTAGTGAAAATGAAATTATAGCTCTTGCGAATGGTTGTATAAACTATATTGATGATAATGCAACAATTCTAGATTTAGGTAGCAGAGATGCTAAATGGATTAGATTTAAAAATAAGAAATTCCATGATATGGATTGGAATACATCTTGTGCTAGTTCAACAGGCGCAACAGTAGAAATGCTATTAAAATTCTATAATTTAAAAAGAGAAGATTTAACTTTTAATGAAGAAAAATTCGCTGTAACCTGTGGAATTTTTGGTCTTGAAAAGATAATGGATGATATTTCTAATGGGAATAATGCAAAAAGTGCTATCTCTAAATTCGTACACGGAATAGCATACAATGCTTGGAATTTTGCAAAGAAACCTGAAAAAATTTATTTATCTGGCGGATTTTGTGATAATAAATGCTTCGTTGAATCATTAAAAAAATACTGTGAAGTTGAGCTCTTAGGCAGATTCATTCTATGTGAAGGACTTATTAATTCTGATAAGGAATTAATCCATGCCTAATCAAAATACTGGCCAAATTGGAGAGCAATTAGCCTGTGATTATCTAGAAAAAATAGGTTACAAAATAATTGAACGTAATATACATTTCTCTAGAACTTGTGAACTTGATATTATAGCTCTTGATAAAAATAATACACTTGTTGCAGTGGAAGTAAAAACTAGAACCTCAGAAATTTGTGGGAACCCATTAGAAGCAATTACGAAATCAAAATACCAAAATATTAAAACAGGTTTAATAACATATTTACAAAATAATCCAAAATATAAAACCTACCGAATAGACGCTATATCAATAGTTTTAAACCCTAAAATCCAAATTAAACATCTTAAAAATATTTAATTTTGTAACAAATCTATTTTAAATATTAAAGAATTTAGAAAAATATCCGTAACTAATAATATACGAATAGGGATTCGTATCAAGAATTAGGAAAAAAAGGAGTAAATTTATGGGTTTAGCAGCATCACAAGCACGTTTATTGTCTTTGACTGCTCGTATGCACGACATTGAGTATAAAGCTCAAAAGTTACAGGCACAAAAGCTTCAAATGGCAAACCAATCACAAAAAGTTTATGAAGAATACGAAGATGCGCTGAACAAAACTAAGATTCAATATAAAACTATTGGTGCAGATGGTTCTGCAGCATTCAAAGATGCAACTATTAAAAATCTTGTTACTGCAACAGGAGAAGCAAAATCTGATTATATAATGCATAATATTGCAACTAACCAAATGTATTGTACTTGGGATCAAATTTCAAAATTTAACACTGCATTTGGTGGAGCTGGCACAGACGAAGAAAAAGCAAAAGCATTCGCTAAAGCTATGGGATATGAAGCTTCAACTTCTTATCAAGCATTATATAAAGAAATGGCAGAATGTGTAGCTAATCATGGTGGCGATGCTACAGCAGCTTTTATTGCAGTAGATGTAAAATCAACAGAAAATAATCCGCTTAAAGGAGCTGATTATAAACCAACACAAGGAGAAGAACAAAACTTTAACAGCTCAGATTACCTAACAAATATGGTAAATGAAGGCTTCATTGTATTACACAAATTAACTGGTGATAATATTACATCAGCAGCAGATGAAGTTAACGTTGCAACAGATGCAAGTTTACAAGAAGTGGCTGATGAAGTTGACTTGAAAAAAGCTGAAGCTAAATATGAAGCTGATATGCGTAAGATTAACGCAAAAGATAAAAAATATGACGTAGATATAGCAGCATTAGAACAAGAAAGGAACGCAATCAAGACAGAAATGGAAACCTTAAAAACAGTAGCAAAAGACAACGTAGAACGTACATTCAAGTTGTTCAGCTAGAATGTTTAAGGTTTGATAGGATTACAATATCTAATCCTATCAAAACTCCCTCAGGGAGACTTATATCCAAAAATCTTGTGTCTCAAAAACACTAAGGTAAAAGGATAATAGTTAATTTGAGTAAGGTTGTTCGTTGAACATAAAATATACATTATCTCCGCTCAATGCAAATAAAAATTGAATATAAGGTAAAAGAAAAACAATAAAAGATTTAAGTACATAAGTTGATTTTTGTGGATTCAAAAATTGACTTAAGGGGAATATAATATTTGTCCCTAAAATTAATTTCCTATAAATTCCTATAATTTCCTTTTTCTTATTCCTAATAATTAATTGCCACAGCCAATAGGTGAGTGGCTTTTTATTTGGAATTTTTAACAAAGAATTAACATTTAATACCAATTGTTAAATCTTAGTTAAAAAAATAAGTATTATTAAAAAAAAGAGTAATAATAACAATGTAAGAGGTAATAAATATAAATTAAATTTGAAAGGAGTTTATTATGAAATTTTTAATTAGAAAAACACCGGACAGATTTATAAAATCCGTTAACGATGAAATTAGTTCAATACTAAGCAGAAATATGGATGGATTATTCCCTGATTACGGTTTTCCAGAAGAAGACAAACTTTCAATGCCTGTTGAACTTAAAGAAAAAGAAAAAGAATATACAATCAAAGCTGAATTACCTGGCGTAAAAAAAGAAGACTTAGATATTGATATGGAAAGTAATTATATTACTATTAACGCAAAAAAAGAAGAAGAACACGAAGAAGAAGATAAAGGATATAAAAAATCAGAATTTAGCTATGGTGAATTTTCAAGAACTATTTACTTCCCTCAAGAAATTGATATCAATAATACTAAAGCAAAACTTGAACACGGAGTATTAAAAATTACCGCCCCTAAAAGAATTATAGAAAAAGATAATAAGAAAAAATTAACGGTTGAATAAATTACTAAAACCGGTTCATCAAATGAACCGGTTTTATTTTTTATCTTTATTTGAACGTTCTCTTAATGAAATCCTTATTGGTGTACCAAAGAAACCAAATGCTTCTCGTAACTTATTTTCTATATATCGTTTATAATGGTCTTTCATAAGAGTTGCATTATTAGCAAATAATACAAATGTAGGTGGTTGAGTCCCAACTTGCGTAGTGTATAAAATTCTTAAACGTTTATTTCTTACACTTTGAGGAGGATTCATAACATAAGCTTCATTTATTACTTTATTTAATAATCCTGTTGAAACACGTTTAACACACTGTTCATAAACTTCATTAGTCTTAGTAAAAATTTGATTTAATCTTTGATGTGTTAATGCACTAACATAAATCTTTGGAACATAATCTAAAAATGGAATTTCATTTACTAATTCTTTCTCAAACTTATTTATTGTATTAGATTTTTTATTCTCAATTAAATCCCATTTATTGATTGCAATAATCATACCTTTTCCTGCTTCGGTAATGATTGAAGCAATCTTTTTATCTTGATCAGATATTCCCTCTGTTGCATCTATAACCAATAATGCAACATCACATTCTCTTATTGATTTTATAGCTCTATCAACTGCAAATTTTTCAACACCATATGTTACTTTTGCTTTTTTTCTTATACCTGCAGTATCAATAATTATAAATTCTTGACCTTCGTATGTTAAACGGCTATCAATACTATCTCGTGTTGTTCCAGAGACATCAGATACAATAACACGTTTTTCACCTAACAATGAATTTACAATTGAAGACTTACCAGCATTAGGGCGACCAACAATTGCTATTTTTATTGTTTTATCTTCTTCTTTGTCATCATCAGCAGAAGGGAATCCCTCTGTAACTAAATCTAATAAATCGCCTACACCACCTGAGCCATGTAACGCTGACATTCCGACAGGATCACCTAATGCTAATGCATAAAAATCGGCAGTCATTAATGCAGCATTATGAGAATCAATCTTATTTACAGCTAAAAATACTGGTTTCCCTGATTGTCTTAAAATATTTGCAATATCATAATCAACAGGGTTGATACCTTCTTTCCCATCTACGATAAAGACAATTCTATCAGCTTCATTACAAGCTATTTGAGCTTGATCGTAAATAGATACCATAATATCATCTTCATCACCAGGAATAATCCCACCGGTATCAATTACTGTAAATGGTTTGCCCAACCACTCAACATCAAAATAAATTCTATCACGAGTAACACCAGGTAAATCATCAACTATTGATTGACGATTTCCTATTAAACGATTAACAAATGTAGACTTACCGACATTTGGTCTTCCGACTATTGCTACTACTGGTTTTCTACTCATAAATCATATTATATCATAAATAAAATGTAACAGAATGTAACAATAAACTATAGATTATTAAAGAATTACAAAAGAAATACCGTATAACTAAATACAATTAGGAAAAGGAGTAATTAATGGGTTTAGCAGCATCACAAGCCAGATTATTAAATTTAACTGCTCGTATGCATGACATTGAGTATAAGGCTCAAAATCTTGAAGCCCAAAAACTCCAAATGGCAAACGAATCTGATAAAGTTTATGCTGAATATGAAGAAGCTCTAAATGCTACTAAAATTCAATTTAAAACTATTCAGAATGATGGTAGTATTTTATTCCAAGATGCAACTGGTGCGTCTCTAGCAGATGCAGGATATTCTTTTGAAATTGCATATGGAGAAAATAAAGGACAAGTTTTTGCCACTCTTGAAGCAGCAGTAAATGAACTTAATCTTCCTAATGGAACATTTACTGATACAACAGAATCACTTACAAACTTTATTAATGCTGGTTTCATAGTATTAGTTAAAGTACTTAATAAAGATGGAGAAAAAGCAACATTTACAGATGGACAAACAGTAAAGCAATTACAAGAAGTTGAAGACACTATGGGTACTTATGAAGTAAACGTAGCTACAGATACAGGACTTCAAGAAGTATCTGATGAAACTGACTTAAAAAAAGCTGAAGCTAAATATGAAGCTGATATGAGAAAAATCAATAATAAAGATAAAAAGTTTGATACAGATTTAGCATCTCTAGAAGCTGAAAGAAACGCTATTAAAACAGAGATTGATACACTTAAATCTGTTGCAAAAGATAACGTTGATAGAACTTACAAATTATTCACATAACGTTATTAAAATAAAATTCTATAATACTATAATTTTTCCCTATAATTACACAATCTACCGTCTTTCAGACGGTTTTTTATTATGTATGGGAAAAATTATTTTATTTGTATACTCCTCCTTCGGAGGATGCCTCTATTTTGAAGATAATTAATCTTCAAAACAGAGTTCTTCTATAATTACACAATCTACCGTCTTTCAGACGGTTTTTTATTATGTATGGGAAAAATTATTTTATTTGTATACTCCTCCTTCGGAGGATGCCTCTATTTTGAAGATAATTAATCTTCAAAACAGAGTTCTTCTATAATTACACAATCTACCGTCTTTCAGACAGGTGTTTTATTATATACAGAGTAATTTTTTATTTGTATACGATTTCTCAAAACCAAAGTCTTATCGGCCATTCGAAGGAATTATTAACTTTTGTAACAAAAAACTTAAGTTGTGAAATTAGATAAAAAATATATACTTTATATGTATGTAAGATGTATAACCAGAGGACTAAATAATGGCAGACGTTTCAGCATTATTAGCTCAATACTTGTCTGTGAAATCACAGGTAAGCTATAATCAACTCCAGTCCACATTGTGGGCGGATAAGCATGAAGCTATGTCTGCTAAATTATCTAAGCAAACTAAAGCTGAAGAACAATGGTGCGATGCTAGTGATACTTGCGAAGATAAAGTTTTAAACGGGGAAGAAGTTAAATACAAAGGGCAAACTATTAATACAAAAGGTTGCTCAACTGGTGCTAGCAGTAAAGCATATAAATATGCAGAATTGAAAGTACCAAACTACGACCCGGATAAATTAGAAGAATATGCCGAACTGGATATGCAATACGATTTAATGCAAACAACTTATGATACATTACTAGAGCAATTGCAATCACAAGAAGAATCACTCAAGACTACTCTTGGAAATGCGACTAAGGATACTGGTATGCTCGACGCATAATGTATTAAGCATCAATGACGCAATAGTCATAGGACCTACACCACCAGGAACAGGAGAGAACGCTTCCACAAAATCTAAAATTTCATTTATATTATTAAAATCCGAAAAGTTAAGATCACCGGTTAATTTGCCGTTGGCATCTCTTGATATGCCGACGTCAACTAAAACAGATTTATACTTAACCATCTTACATCTTACAACTTTTTTACCTACCGCTGAAATTATTATATCAGCGGTTTTTATTAT
>CALUUV010000047.1 GCA_944324055.1 Candidatus Gastranaerophilales bacterium
TGGGATGCTAAAGATCCTAAGGAAAGCTATCAAGACTTCATCAGATCTGAAGGTCGTTATAAATCATTATTGAAAACGAACCCTGAAGCTGCTGATGCTCTTTATGCTCAAGCAGAAGAAGATGCTGCTAAGAGAATGGCTGTTTACAAATCAGTCGGCGAATTAATGAAATAAAATTAATTCATAAAATGTAAAAGCCAAAAGGCAGGTAGCTTTTAACTACCTGCCTTTTATTATAAGTAGTTATATTTTACTTAGTGCATTATAAGATTTAAAAAATTTTTCATTTCTTCAACGGAAAAATCTTTTCTTTGGTAATTTACCCCAACTACTTCACCATCCTTAATAATAGGAGTTGCATTTGATGAAATTAAAAATTTTGACATACTATCATCAAAAACTTTTTTCAATTCTTTATTTGCCTCCGTTTGAGTAATATATTTATTTTTCCCTTTAGTTGATATTGGAACAAGATTTTCCAATTGACCTTTTTCATTTATAATTTGATGAGTTTTTTCTCCAAATGAATCCGTATAAACAGCTATTTGCTGCATAACGCCATTCACTTCTCGTTCAATAAATTTAGCATTTTTCTTTTCTAAATATTCTTTCGGATTTTTTATCGACAACTGGACATCTTCATTAGTTTTTCGCATAAGTTCATCCATTCCGGTAGGATCAAAATCACCCTGCCCGTCAAGCACTGTTGGTTTATCGGAATGATTTTGAGGAGTGGTTATTTGTTCTTGCGGTACTTCCGAGGTTGGAGTTTGCTGAACGGTATCTTTCGCACTGATTTGTTCTCTAACAAATCTAATCAATTCGGAACCGATCATTGTCCTGCCGTCAACTTTGACTGCAGTCATTTCACCATCTTCATAAACAGGTACTGCCCCTTTTTCAATTAAGACATCCGCAACCTCTGCCCCGAATTGTTTTATTAATTCTTTATTGGCTTCCGTCTGTGTTATATATTTGTTCTTGCCAAGAGTTGATATTGCAACAAGGTTTTCTAATGTTCCGTCTTCATTGATTACTTGCCGAACTTTTTCGCCTTCTGAATTATGATATACTGCGATTTCTCTTTGTTCTCCATTTACTTCTCGTTCAATAAATTTTGCACCTTGTTCTTTTAAACTAGCTTTTGCCATTGAACCTCTTAATGGTTCCATATCAATTTTAGGCATATCAATATCTGGAGATTTTGGAGTTACTGCACTTGCCAAATCTATTTTTGGAGTTTTTACTTTACTTTTATCTCCAATTACGACAACTTCATCTAACTGTTGTATCGGAATCATTTGACCATTATCATAGAAATATGACTTACCATTATAATCATAATCTCCATATGCATTTTTAGTATATGTTTTTCCATTCAATGTTATTTGATTATTTGTTCGTTGTAAATTACCATCATCAGATAAAGAATATTCTTTCACATTTCCATTCTTATCTTTAACTTGATTTCCATTTTTATCAACTTGAACAAAATTTCCATCTTCATTTCTCTGATAAGTAAATTGATTACCAGATTTGTCACTCTTAACTGTTATAGTTTTGATATTACCATTTTCATCTGAGGTTGTTGTAAAGTCTCCTTCTATACCATTATTTTGATTATATTCATTAGAAATTTTTAATTTATCATTTGCTTTTAAAGCATTCTCTTTTTTTTGAGAGTCACTTAACTCTTGTTCGGCCTCAAGTTTAGCTTGCTTTACTAATCCTACATAACTAGTCTGCGTTGCCTGATTAAAACTTTGAACCTGACGAGATAAATTTGCTTCAACTTCTACATCTGGTGTTGAATTAGTTGTATCGTAACCAAAATTTGAAAAACCAGCTGTTGCTTTTTTATACAACTCTGCAATAGATGTCTTTATTTTAGCTTTTACATTTTGTGCTAGAGAAGAATCTTCTTGAACATTACATCCATTATCTATATATTTTTTTGTTGTTGCATCTGAATATTCAATTGTTTTACTTTTATTGTCATCATAAGAGCTATAAAATATCGAATTTTCTTTTTTGGACTTCTTACCATTTTCTACTTGCTGTTCTGATGAAGCACCAATAGTATCATTTGAAGGAAATACGGCATCATATGAACCATTTATTCCAGGCATAGCTCACTCCTCGAATTAGTTATTATATTATATATAAGTATTCGTTTATACCGCTATTTCAATATAATTTAAATCATTTACATTTATTCACACTATTATTTTAGACATGTATAATTTGAAACATATCGTAAGCCCATCAAAGGCATATGTTTTGACAACATTGAGTGCATAAAAGGATTATAAAGAGTATGAGGGACTGGATGTTCATTATAAGCATCCATGCTTAAATTCATTAACTTTTTATTTATATTTTTCACTTCACAAGGAGTTCTTGAAACAATTGAAAACTCACCCCTTGAATTAAATGCCACAACTTGATATACACCACTGTCAAGCATTGTTTTTATATCTACAGTACTAATTGGTGCACTATCAGGATGTCCATGAATAATCGCAGTATTTTTTTTATCTAAATCCAAATGATTTAAATCTTCAAGTCTACACTTTTTAGAATCTCCTACATATTCAGAAATAACTATATTCTTTTTTGTGTCGACTATTAAGGCATGTTCATATGGTTTTTCTAGATTTAAAGCATCAACACACCTTTTTTTAGAATATTCAAATAAATCTTTTGTTGATTTAAACTGTATTTTTTGAGGTCTTATCTTATTTGATAAATTCACACAAGGTTTATTTTGTTGTTGACATATTAATCTTTTAATTCTTGATATTGAAATCATCTCTAATTAATCCTTCTCAACAACATCATAAAACCAATCTATCATTGGTTTTATTTCTCCAAAACTTAACCCAATCGAATCTAAAAAAGAATTATTAGTCATAAAGTGCATACCAACATTATGAGCTAACGGTTCTTGTTTTATTCCAGACTTTTTATACTTTTCATCTGATATTGTATCTTTTTCATAATCATAAACATTCGAATAATTTAAACCTTTATCGACACAAGCAGGAACCAAAAGCTTATTTTCTTTGCTAAAAAAAGCTAATCCGTGGGTTCTACAAATAATACCTCGATAATTATATAATGAACACTTCTTATTAATTAAAAAAGGACACTTATACATAAAAGGTTTTTCACCTGTATATTCAGCTTTTTCCTTTTTTATCTGAAGCATATTTTTTTCAACTTCTGAGAATTCTTCTTTACTTAATTCTCGGGTTCCCAACATTAAATAAGCAAACTCTATTTCAGAAAAAGGATACTCTCCTTTTTCACAACAATGTGAACAACCCTCTTTACAAAAAATATAAGGAGCTTGCTCTTCAAAAAAAGAACTTAATCTTTTTTCTAAATACTCTAGATATAATTCATATTTTTTTATATCTTCAAATGATACACCCACAAAATCTATTATAGCAGTAAATTTGTAAAGAATAAATATTTTAAATAAAAATTTAAACAAATTAATGATATAATTAATTATATTAAAAAGGGATATTATGTATGAGTTTTGAGTTTATTAAACAAGATATTGAAGATGTAATTTTAGTTAAGCCTAAAGTATATGGTGATAACAGAGGATTTTTTATGGAATCATATAAAAAATCTGAATTTTTTGAAAATGGTATAAAGGTTGAATTTAATCAAGATAATCATTCAAAATCAACTGCTCGTGTTTTAAGAGGTTTGCATTTTCAAACAACACCATATGGACAAGCAAAATTAGTTAGGTGCTCAAAAGGTCGTATATATGATGTTGCAGTTGATATTAGACCTCAATCAAAAACTTTCGGGAAGTATGTAAAAGTTGAACTTTCTGAAGAAAATAAAAATATGTTATTTATTCCTGAAGGTTTTGCTCATGGCTTTGTTGTTCTATCAGATGAAGCAGAGCTTTTATATAAAGCCAGTGGAGAATATGCTCCTCAAGCAGATTGTGGAATTATATGGAATGACAAAGATATAAATATTGATTGGGAAATTGATTTTGAACCTATTTTAAGCGAAAAAGATACTAAGCAAAAAACATTGAAAGAATTATTTAATTAAATATAAAGGGGGTTGTATGAAAATATTAGTAACAGGTGGTGCAGGTTTTATTGGAAGTTGTTTTGTAAGACACATGTTAAATAAACATGAAGATTATCAAATAATTAATCTTGATGCTCTTACATATGCAGGAAATATTGATAACCTTAAAGATATTGAAAATAACCCTAACTATACGTTTGTACACGGAAATATTTGCGATAAAAAATTAGTAAGAGAATTAATTTCTGAATGTGACTGTGTAGTTAATTTTGCTGCAGAATCTCACGTTGACCGTTCAATTACAAATCCTGAAATATTTATTGAAACAAACGTTCAAGGTACTTTAAATTTATTACAAGCATCTAAAGAACTTGGAATAGAACGATATTTACAAGTTTCAACTGATGAGGTATATGGGACTCTAGGAAAAACTGGATACTTTTATGAAACAACTCCTTTGGCACCTAATAGTCCTTATTCAGCTTCGAAAGCTAGTGCTGATATGTTAACTAGAGCATATTATGAAACATATAAATTACCTGTTCTTAATACAAGATGTTCAAATAACTATGGACCTTATCAATATCCAGAAAAACTTATTCCATTCTTCATTTCCCAATTATTAAGAGGTGAAAAAGTTCCAGTATATGGTGATGGCTTAAATGTAAGAGATTGGTTATATGTATATGACCATTGTGAAGCTATTGATGTTGTCCTTCATAAAGGAAAGGTGGGAGAAGTTTACAATATAGGTGGTCACAATGAAAAAACAAATATGGAAATTACTCATTTGATTTTAAATGCAATGGGTAAAGATGAATCTTCTATAAAATATGTTGAAGACAGATTAGGTCATGATAGAAGATATGCAATTTCTAATGACAAGATAACTTCTGAATTAGGTTGGAAACCATCTTTAACATTTGAAGAAGGTATAAAAATTACAATAGATTGGTATTTAAACAATCAAGACTGGATAAAGTCAATTGAAGCGAAGAAAGTGAGTTTGGTATAATGAAGGGAATTATTCTTGCAGGTGGAGCAGGTACAAGGCTCTATCCTAGTACAATGGTTGTTTCAAAACAATTATTACCAGTTTATGATAAACCAATGATTTATCATCCAATATCAGTTTTAATGCTTGCAGGGATAAAAGATATCTTAATTATTTCAACTCCTCAAGATTTACCAAATTTTAAAAAATTATTAAAGGATGGTTCACAATTTGGGCTTAATTTTCAATATAAAGAACAACCAAGTCCTGATGGTTTAGCACAAGCATTTGTGTTAGGTGAAGAATTTATTGGTGATGATTGTGCAGCTCTTGTTTTAGGAGATAATATTTTCTATGGACAAGGTTTCTCTGGAATGCTTCAAGCAACTATTAAAAAAATTGAAAAAGAAGGTGGAGCAGCAGTTTTTGGATATCAAGTAAAAGATCCTCAAAGATTTGGTGTTGTGGAATTTGATAACAATAATAAAGCTATCTCTATAGAGGAAAAGCCACAAAATCCAAAATCAGATTATGCTGTAACAGGTTTATATTTTTATGATAACAAAGTTGTTGAATATGCTAAAAAATTGAAACCATCAGCAAGAGGTGAATATGAAATTACTGACCTTAATAAAATTTATTTAGAACAAAATAAATTATTAGTAAATAAGTTAGGTCGTGGGTTTGCTTGGTTAGATACAGGGACTCATCATTCACTATTACAAGCTGGATTATATATTCAAACAATTGAAGAAAATCAAGGTATTAAAATTGCTTGTTTAGAAGAAATTGCATACAGAATGGGATTCTTATCTAAAGAAGAAATTCTAAAAAATATTGAAAATATTAAAGGTAACGAATATTACAATTATATAAATAAATTGGTAGAATAATATGGATAATAATATTTCATTTAAGGCAAATATTCAAACTAATAAATTTAAAATTAAAGAAAATTTATTATTTGATAAATATTTTGACAAACAAACAAAAGCAGAATTAAAAAAAGTTATCAAGCAAGTAGATTCATTATCAACAATGAAACAAAAATCTTCAGTTGTTATTAATCCTAGACTTGATAACAATCAATTAAATCTTATAACGACAGTAACAGATAAGTCTGGAGAAATTAGTTCAGTTATTCAAGAACGTTCTGCAAGAAAAATTGCAACAGATAAAAACTTTGCAACTCGTTTTGTCTCAAACATTAAACAAGCAATCATAAATACAGAAATAACAAGAAAAGAATTAAAACAAATAAAAAAACACATAAATAAATCAAAAACGCTAGAGAATAAAGATTTTATTGAAAATTTACCAGACCATTTTATTGATTCATTAAAAAAAGGTAATAATCCAACCAATAGAATTATTTCAGTATTAAACGATATCGAAAAAAATTATCCTAATGATAAAAATATTCTTTCGATAAAAAATGAAAGAACAAAACCAAATCCAGGAAAAAGTTCTAAAGTATTATCTTATTTTATTGTATCAAATAGTAAGGGTGAACATAAAATTGCGATGCACTCATTGCTAAAAGACCCTGTGCAAAACTTATTTGCTTAAGAATATTGTAATTTATGTTTTGCATAAGTAATTGCGGAATTTTCATCATAAAAAATATTATCTCTACCAATCTGGTTTAAAATAGATAATGAATCTAATTGATTCACAACATCTTTATTGGAAACAAGAATAACATTAATATGCTGAGATTTAAGTCTTACAATAATATCTTCTAAAGCAAAAACAGCTGAAATATCTAATAAATCATCACCATCATAATTTATAATTAAATATTCAGTTCCAAGAACATCATCAAAATGTGAAATTAATTGAGTTGCTGAACCAAAGAAAAATTGACCTTCAATATGAACAACACGTATTTTATGTTTATAATCTTTTTCTAAAGTTCTTTCCATATTCATAATATCAACATCATAAACTTTTTTATGAATAGTTCTTGTCTTATCAGCAACACGTTTTGCATAAAGTAACGCTGCTAAAGTAATACCAGCCCCCACTGCAAAAATTAAATTATAAAATACAGTCAAAAAGAATACTAAAAATAAGATATACAAATCATCTTTAGGAGCATATTTTAAGACTTTGATAAATTTCATATCAATAATATCATAGCCAATTTTAATCAAAATTGCAGCTAAAACAGCCAATGGAATTTGAGCAACAAATCCAGAACACTTGTATAATAAAACAATTAATATTAAAGGATTAATTAAAGTAGTAATTTTAGTTGAAGAACCGGCATTTAATGCTGCAACTGTTCTCATTGTAGCTGCAGACCCTCCAAGAGATGCAGTTAAAGAACAAAATATATTTCCAATACCTATTGCAGACAATATATTCTTAGGGTTACTTTTGGTTTTCATAATAGAATCAGAAACAAGCCCTGTAAGCAAAGATTCTGCAGAGAATACAACAGCCAAAGTTAATGCATATGGAATAAAATCAATTATGTGATTTACATCAAAATATGGCATAACTAATTTAGGAAAAGCAACAGAAACTTCAGATATTCTATCAAGATTTAATCCCATTTTTATAGATAAAAATGTACAAATAATTAACGCTAATATTTGAGATGGAATAATTTTATTAATCTTTTTAGGTATTCCAAATACTAATAATAATGTTAATCCTCCAATTAATAAAGCATCAACATTTGCAGAACTAAAAGAATTATGAATATTAATGATAGTATCAAATGTTGAAGATAAAGATTTATGGCCCATTAAAGGATTAAGCTGTAATATAATAATAATTACACCAACACCATTCATAAAGCCTGATATAACTGGATATGGAACATATTTAACAATATTAGCAATATTGGTTAAAGATGCAATAACTTGAAATAATCCAGCCATTAACATTATTGTAACAGCCGCCTTAATATCAAACCCAATAGCCGTCATCATTGCTGCAATTACAATTGCAACAGGACCAGTTGTTCCTGACACTATTGGAATTTTCGGACCAAGAAGCCCTGCTATAAAACATAAAATTATAGCTCCCCATAAACCAGCACTTGCACCGAAACCAGTTGCAACTCCAAAAGCTAAAGCTTGAGGCAGAGTTATAATTGCAGAGTTAATCCCTCCAAATATATCACCTATAAAAATATTCAATTTTGCTTTTAAATTCATAAATTAATATTATCATAAAGATATTTAAACAAAATAAAAAGCCACTCACCTATTGGCTGTGGCAATTAATTATTAGGAATAAGAAAAAGGAAATTATAGGAATTTATAGGAAATTAATTTTAGGGACAAATATTATATTCCCCTTAAGTCAATTTTTGAATCCACAAAAATCAACTTATGTACTTAAATCTTTTATTGTTTTTCTTTTACCTTATATTCAATTTTTATTTGCATTGAGCGGAGATAATGTATATTTTATGTTCAACGAACAACCTTACTCAAATTAACTATTATCCTTTTACCTTAGTGTTTTTGAGACACAAGATTTTTGGATATAAGTCTCCCTGAGGGAGTTTTGATAGGATTAGATATTGTAATCCTATCAAACCTTAAACATTCTAGCTGAACAACTTGAATGTACGTTCTACGTTGTCTTTTGCTACTGTTTTTAAGGTTTCCATTTCTGTCTTGATTGCGTTCCTTTCTTGTTCTAATGCTGCTATATCTACGTCATATTTTTTATCTTTTGCGTTAATCTTACGCATATCAGCTTCATATTTAGCTTCAGCTTTTTTCAAGTCAACTTCATCAGCCACTTCTTGTAAACTTGCATCTGTTGCAACGTTAACTTCATCTGCTGCTGATGTAATATTATCACCAGTTAATTTGTGTAATACAATGAAGCCTTCATTAATCATATTTGTTAAGTAATCTGCACTATTAAATAATGCAGCTTCATCTGCAGTTGGATTGCTACCAGTACCATCTGGGGTTCCATCTACTGCAATAAATGCTTCATCGGTACTGTTACCATGTGATGTATAACACTGGTACATTTCATAGTATAAGTTTTGATAAGAAGTTGAAGCTTCATATCCCATAGCTTTAGCAAATGCTTTTGCTTCATCTTCTGTACCAGTCATACCTGCTGCTGTAAAATTATCTATTTGAGCTTGAGTACAATACATTTGATTAGTTGCAATATTGTGCATTATATAATCGGATTTTGCTTCACCAGTTGCAGTAACTAATGCACGAACAGTTGCATCTTTGAATGCTGCAGAACCATCTGCACCAATAGTTTTATATTGAATCTTAGTTTTGTTCAGCGCATCTTCGTATTCTTCATAAACTTTTTGTGATTGGTTTGCCATTTGAAGCTTTTGTGCCTGTAACTTTTGAGCTTTATACTCAATGTCGTGCATACGAGCAGTCAAAGACAATAAACGTGCTTGTGATGCTGCTAAACCCATAAATTTACTCCTTTTCCTAATTCTTGATACGAATCCCCATCCGTATATTATTAGTTACGGCACTTTTTTTATTTTCTTTAGGAGTATTATGAAATCTTGTTACATTTATTTACATTATATTTTATTAGGATCAAAATTATACCCTGAAGTTTTAGGGATATTGGCAGATTTGACTAAATTTTCAGCTTCTTCTTTGGAATATTTATATTTAGATAAATCTATATTAATTAAACCTTTAGACTCGTTGTTCAAAGACTCTTTCAATAAATAAGGATAGTCTTCATAACCTTTTAAATTTCCTTTATAAACATTATCCATAATTTGGTCAACGTGAGTTTGCATATAATTAGGTATATTAGGATATTTTTCAATAAATTTTTCCAAAGGCATATTTCCACGTTCGGAATTTCTACCTGCAGAAGTCAAAATAAAATTACCTAAAGCATTAGCACCACCTAAAGAATCAGGATGAATATGTTCTGCTGACTGTAATGCAGGTCTCAATAACCTTTTTGCAATTTCGCCATGAGTTCTTGGTTTTGATTTATCTGTATATTTAACAATAAATGCATTCTTACTTGTTCCAGATGTTGGCAAATATTCTACTTGCTCTTTAAGAGAATTGAAAAGATTTTGCTCTGCTGAATTCGGAGTTATTTCATCTAAAGAAGTTATTAATGTTTTTCTCTTAAATGGTTTTTCTGGGTCATCTTTTAATATCACATCTCTACATTTAGTAGTTTTATGTCTTACGGCCAATGCTAAATCAGGAGAAGCACCTCTTGACATATCATCTACCTTATCTAATATATCAAATTCTTCTAACATCAATTTTTTATGAGCTTCTGGACGTAAACTATTTAAACAATCTACAAATGTTCCACTTGGATTTTTTTTAGAATAACCTTTAAAAATTTCAAACATTTCCTTTTCAACAGGAAGCATATTTTTTGTATATCTAGATAATACTTTGATTGTAGTTTTTGCATCTTTACATTTGCTTAGAGCCTTTTCGGCCATAGACAATTCTTCAGATGATAGCATTGTTATCCCACTATATGGATCTATCATATTTTTTAACTTTTTCAAAGGAGCACTCTTTGATGTCGCAGATCCGAAACTTACCTGCGAACTTTTAACAAATGTATCCTGTTTCAACTGAGGGGTAATCGACTGACTTATGCTCCTACTACTTATAGGAGTAAGATTCTTAACAGGAAATCCTAACATCACTGATGATATATACACACACAATCCTTTAATTGAATCTACACTATTATTATAACGTATTTTTAAATGGTTTTCATCAATTAGTAATAAAAATTTACATCCCCCAACTGGCTAATAGAAAATAATATTTAAATCAGTTGATTTTTTATAAAATTCAGTTGATAATATACTTGAGTAGAATAGTTAGGAGATTATCAATGAAAAAACTTTTAATGATTATGGCTTTAGCAATGCTAGCAATGCCTTGTATTCAAACAAATGCAACTACTGTTAAAAATATGGGATATATTTCTGTTAATGCAACACAAACAAAAGAAATCACCCCAAATACTGCAAATGTTACATTTACAGTTGAAACAACTGATGTTGACTCAAAAAGAGCATCTGAAAGAAATAACCAAATTTCTGCAAAAGTTATTAGTGCTCTAAAACAAGAATTAGCTTCTGATAAAAATGCTAATATACAAACTAAAAACTTTAATCTAATTCCAAATTATAAAGTTAACAAAAACACTGATGAAACAGTTATTAAAAACTATACAGCTGTAAATTCAGTACAAGTAAAAACAAATGAAATTGATAAAGTTTCTAAATTAATTGATATTGCAATTAAAAATAACGTATCAAAAGTAGGTGGAGTTTCATTGTCAATAGAAAATCAAGACCAATTTGCTCAAGAGTTATCTTCTGAAGCAGTAAAAAAAGCAAAAGAACTAGCTACTTCAACTGCTGCAAGCTTAAATCAAAAAGTTGTAGGTATTAAATCATTAAGAGTAAATGTTTATCAACAAGGAGCAAACGGAGTAAGATTATACAAAGCTGCTGCAGCATCTGCTGATGCTTCTACACCTACACCAATTGAAGCTGGCAAAATACAATTAAACGCTTCTGTTGATGCAGAATTTTATGTAAAATAAAATTACATAATAAAATTTTATAAAAAAATACCTGCTTAATTAGCAGGTATTTTTTATTATGATTATTTATCGTCTAAATACTTCTGAATTTAACAAGGTCTACTTTTCTCATTCTTATATTTTCAGGAGTAATTTCAACAAGTTCATCCTCAGCAATGTATTCCATACAATCTTCCAAAGATAAGATTTTAGGAGCTTGCAATGTAACCATTACATCAGCTGTTGAACTTCTCATATTTGTAAGTTTTTTAGTTTTACAAATATTAACTGCAATATCTTGAGATTTATTACCTTCACCGATAATCATACCTCTATATACTTTGGTTTTTGGAGTGATAAAGAATACTCCTCTATCTTCATATTGAGCCAAAGCATATGGAATAGCTTCACCAGTTTCGTGAGCTAATATTGAACCACTTCTTTGTTTTGGAATGTCACCAGCATATGGTTTATAATCGTCAAATGTATGACACATTATACCTTCGCCTCTTGTCATTCTCATGAATTCATTTCTAAATCCAATTAAACCTCTTGCAGGAATAGAAAATCTTAATTTTGTTCTACCATTAGTCGATTTCATCTCTAACATTGTTGCTTTTCTGTTAGATAATCTATCAATACAACTACCAGAAGCTTCATCAGGGACATCAACAATTAAGTTTTCATATGGTTCACACTGTTCACCATTAATTTCTTTAATAATAACTTCTGGTTTAGAAATTTGGAATTCATAACCTTCACGTCTCATTGTTTCAATTAAAATTCCTAAATGAAGTTCACCACGACCACTTACTCTAAATACATCAGTAGAATCAGTATCTTCAACACGTAAACTTACATTTTTTTCTAACTCATTATATAATCTTTTTCTTAATTGTCTACTTGTTACGAATTTACCTTCTGTACCAGCTAATGGACTATCATTTACAGAAAAGTTCATCTGTAATGTTGGTTCATCAACTTTAATCAATGGCAAAGGCATTGGATTATTTAACTCACAAATAGTTTCACCTATTTGGATATCTGGGAAACCAGCTATTGCAACTATATCACCAGCTTCGGCATAATCTGTTTCTTCACGACCTAAGTCTTTAAACTCATATAATTTTACGATTTTACCTCTTTCTTGGGTTCCATCTGCCTTGCATAATGTAACTTGTTCTTGAGATGATATTTTACCGTTTACAATTCTACCTGCAACAATTCGGCCAACATACTCATTATAATCTAATGTTGTAGCTTGGAATTGCAATGGTTTATTAACATCACCTTCTGGTGGAGCTATATTTTCTAAAATAGCATCCAATAAAGGAATCATATCCTTTCTTTCATCATTTAAATCTTTTATTGCAAATCCATTTAAACTACTTGCATAAAGATAAGGGAAATCAATTAAGTCTTCTCTATCTGTTAATTCAGTAAATAAATCAAATACCTTATCTAATGCCATATCAGGATCAGCAGCAGGCTTATCAATTTTATTTAGAACTACAATAATTTTAATACCTAATTCTAAAGCTTTTGATAATACAAATCTTGTTTGAGGCATTGGACCTTCAGCAGCATCAACAATTAATAATGCTCCATCTACCATACCTAACACACGTTCAACTTCACCACCGAAATCTGCGTGACCTGGGGTGTCAACAACATTAATTTTACAACCTTTATAGTTGATTGAAATATTTTTAGAAAGAATTGTAATTCCTCTTTCTTTTTCCAAGTCATTACTATCTAATACTCTTTCTTGTACTTGTTGATTATCTCTAAACACACCAGCTTGTTTTAACATACAATCAACCATTGTAGTTTTACCGTGGTCTACGTGCGCAATTATCGCAATATTTCTAATATTATCTCTTTTCATAATTTACCTATCTATATTCTTTTAGTGTTATTTTTACACCTATATTTTACGACAAGGACATACCGATTTCAATAAAAAAAGCATTTTATTTTAAAATAAAATGCTTTTTTATTTCTATTTTGCTGATGAAACAAGAGAGAGATTATTTCCCATTTTTGCTTGTTTCGGAGCTGAATATGGATTTGAAACTGCAATATTATATTGAGGATTATAATATTGTCTTGTTTTTAGCCCTTTAAATGAAGGTGTATATTTTTTCTCTAATTCATGTTTTCTATTAATATCAGCTTTAACTGAATCAGGTTGATAATATAATCTTAAAACACCTTCTGGAGCAGTTTGTGGTGAAACATAAACGGATTCATAACGTTTATGGCCATTTTCTTCAAAAACACGTTTTAAACAACAATCACCATTATCATCGTGAGATGATTCATAGTATGAAGGATCACTTGAATCAATATTTTTGAATCTTAATCCGTCAGGAATTTCTATTTTTTCGCCTGATTTTGATCCTCTTAACATGATTTTATCTAATTCTACTGGTGTTGATTTTGGATTCAATAACTTATCCAAATTATCTTCATTTACATTAGCACCTTTTAATGGATTTTCTAATGATATACCATTGAAATTGAATACTGATACAACCATTGAACCATCAGAAGATTGTGACATAATTGCTGGACATTTTAAATTACTACCTGGTTTATCAGGATCAGCACTGCTACCATACAAATCTTCTAATTTATGCATTGTACCATTGTTTAATGCTCCTAATTTATTATCAACATCGCTTCTTCTTGTTCCTACGATACCATCCATTGCCTTTTTATGTTCAGCAATATGTTTTTTATAATTAGGTTTACCTTCTTCTACTTCATCCCAAGCAATAACATTTCTGTTTTGAAGATATACGTTGTGATTTTTTTCTTCATAACCTGTCATTGCAAAATCATCACCTGCATAAACAGTTGGATTTCCTGGAATTGCTACAAT
>CALUUV010000048.1 GCA_944324055.1 Candidatus Gastranaerophilales bacterium
CTAGTTTGGACTCACCTGCCTCTATTTAGAAGATACTTAATCTTCTAAACAGAGTTCTTCTATAATTCCCTATAATCGAATTAGAACAAACAAAGGCAATCTTTTTTTGCACAAAAAAAGGAACAAAAATAAATTATACTTTCTGTTCCTTTTTATTCTTGAATTAATTATAATTTTTATTTCATTGCTAAAGTCATATCAGCTTCAACAACTAACTTACCATCAACAAAACCTCTTGCATGAGATTTACAAATAGGACCTTTTAATTTTGTTAGCTCAATTTCCATATCTAATCTATCGCCAGGTCTTACTATACCTTTAAATCTTACGTTATCAACACCTGCAAATAATGTTAATTTACCTTTATATTCTTCTAATGTATAAAGAATTGGAGCAGAACATTGAGCCATAGCTTCTATTTGTAATACTCCAGGCATTACTGGATTTCCTGGGAAATGACCTTGGAAAAATTCTTCATTCATTGATAAATTTTTATATCCTTTTGCATATTTACCAGGAACACATTCTGTAATTCTATCAACTAATAAAAATGGATATCTATGAGGAATCATATCCATTATTTCCATTACATCAAAACTTAATTTCTTCTCTTCTTGAGTAGCTTCTGTCATTTATTTATCTCCTTTTATATTTTTATTAATTTATCTTTTAATTCTTTAGCAACCTTTACATGAACTGCATGGCCAGCTTCTTTAACTAAAATTTGAGCCTTCATATTTAAAATAGATACACCTGTTAAATAAAAATCACCAAATAAATCTAAGATTTTATGTTTTATTGGTTCCTTTTCACTTCTTAGTGCAGATGAATATGTTCCATCATCCATCAAACCTAAAGTATTATTTATATTTACCCCACGAGCAAATCCCAATAGTTGGAATTTTTTTAAATCTCGGTAGAAACCAAATGTTCTTGCTTCTATAATTTCATCAATATGCTTATTATCAAAAGCCACCCACTGTCTTGTTAAATCGGGATGATTATAATTTACAGCATATGACAGTGTTAGCTCTTTATCTGGTAAAACAACTAAACTTGTCTTTCCATTTAGATAATATACAGGTTCTTTTACTGTATAAAACTGTTGTTTTGAAGATGTCAAACCTGCACTTTTAAATAAATCAACCCACACTTTTGAGCTTCCATCTAGAACTGGGAATTCAGGTTTTGAAACATATACATCAATAGAATCAATTCCTAATATTGCACAGGCTGCCATGAAATGTTCACATAACATTACTTGGTATTTATAACCTCCTAATAATGTTCTGTGTTCTTTACTTCCTAAAACAACACAATGATCTGTTGCTATTACATTATCAACATCTGCAATAAAACCTTTATCTGCTCCTTCAGCAAAAATACGAATTTTACCAAAGTCAGAAGGTTTTACAACAACCTCGCACTCATGATTTTTCATAAGAGTATTACCAGATATTTTTACTTCTTTTAATAATGTAACCATATTACACAGGATCCATTTGATGTTCTTCTTCAAAAGAATTTAATAAAGGTTCGTATTTCTTAAATTTATTAATTAATTCTCCTGCATCCTTCATTAATTTCAATTGTTTAATAAATTCTTTTCTTGGTACAGCTGGAGCTCCTACTATAATAGATTTTTCAGGGAAACTTTTTGTTACACCAGCTTTAGCAGCGATAATTGTATCACTTCCGATTTTTATATGATCTGCCAAACCAGCTTGACCTGCTATTACTACTCTATCTCCAATCTCACAACTTCCTGCAATACCAACTTGAGATACAATCATACAACCTTTACCAATTTTACAATTATGACCAATCATTACTAAATCATCAATCTTAGTATTATCGCCAATTACTGTATTTTCTATTGTACCTCTATCAATTGCAGTATTTGCACCTATTTCTACGTTATTTCCAATAATTACATTGCCGATTGAATTTATTTTGAAAATAACTTGTTCTACATTTGCATCTTTTATTTCACCATCTTTTCTTGCTTGTTCTATATTATTAGGATTTTCAGTTACAAAACTGAAACCATCAGCACCTAAAGATACACCGTGATGTAAAATTACTTTATGACCAACTTTTACTCTGTCACCAATATTTACACCAGCGTGGAAGAAGCATTCTGAACCAATTTCAGCATAGTTTCCGATATAACAATTAGCTAAAATTGTTGTATTATCACCGATTTTAGCACCTTTTGCAACTACTGCATTAGGTCCAATTGATACATTTTGACCTAATTTTGCTTCTGGGTGAACTACCGCTGTTGGATGAACACCTTCATTTGTTTCTGGAGCTGAATAGAATAATGTTATCAACTTCATCATTGCCAAACGAGGTCTTTCCACTTCAATTGTTGAGTATCCATCAATATTTACACCTAATGGAACTAATGCTGCTTTTGCTTTTGATGATGCTAAATTAGCAATTTCTTCTTCTCCTAATGCTAAAGCTAATGTATTTTCATCTGCTAACATTGGAGGTGCAATATTTGTAATTGACACATCTTGAGCCTTTGATAATAAACCTCCTGTTATTTGAGCTATTTGTTCCAATGTAAAAGTTTTCATAGATTACTCCTTACTATTTATTTTATTTATTATATTTGTCGTAGATTTACCTTGAACAAAGTCGATAAACTCAACTTTTGTTTTATTTTTTATCATTATATCTCTTTCGGGAAGAGTATCCATTGTATAATCAGCACCTTTTGTATATACATCAGGTTTGATTTCATCCAACAAGCTTGCAGGACTAGATTCATCGAACAAAACTACAAAATCTACACAATTCAATGCACATAATAATTCTGCTCTATCCATTTCATTATTTATTGGTCTATCATCGCCCTTTATACTTTTTACAGACTTATCGGAATTTAATAAAACCATTAAATAATCAGCAAATGACTTAGATTTTTGTAAATATCTTACGTGACCAACATGCAAGATATCAAAACATCCATTTGTAGTCACAACTGTTTTACCTGCCTTATGCAGATTAGCTACAAATTCTGAAATATTTTTTCTATTTATTATCTGTCCCATCTTCTTGTTCTTTTCACACGATAGAATAATTGTATTTTACCGCAAATACAATTGTTTAGATAGTATTTTTTTTACAAACAGTAATATTTAGACTTTTTTATTCCCTGTCATCATATTTACTGCTACTTGGATGCTATCTTTTACTTTATCCATCACTGAAGCTGGTGAAAGTTTTGAAATTAAAACTTCATCATGCTTTCTTTGTCTTATTCTTACTAATTCACGAGCATATGCTGCATCAATTGGATTTTGTTTTTGTAATTTTCTTGCTTGGACTCGTGATTGAATATTAGATGCTGCGACTTTTCTAACTGTTGACAACGACATTTCCTCCGTATAATTCCATTTCTATCACTTTTTTACAAATTCTTACAGTATTTAATGCTGCGCCTATTCTTAAATTATCAGCTACACACCATAATGAAATACCATTTTTAAATGCTAAATTCTTTCTTATTCTACCAACATATACTGGGTTCTTTCCACTTGCATCTCTTGTTGTTGGATATTCAAATTCTTCTGGATTATCTATTACTACTATACCAAATGAGTCTTTTAAAATATCTCTTACTTCTTCAGGAGTTATTTCTGAATCAAACTCAATATCTACGGCTTCTGAGTGTCCATTAAATACAGGAACTCTTGCTGCTGTACAAGATATTGGTGTTTCTTCTGGTAAGTGTAATATTTTCTTTGTTTCATTTACAACTTTCATTTCTTCTTTTGTATAACCATTTTCACAGAATACATCGATTTGAGGGATTACATTGAATGAAATTGGTTTTTTAAAACATTTATTTTCATAATCTTTTTCATCTAATGTTGCAACTGTATTCTCTCTTAATTCATTTATTGCTGCTAAACCCGCACCACTTACAGCTTGATAAGTAGAAACAATTAAACGATTAATCTTTGCACGTTCTTGCAAAGGTTTTAAAACTAACATTAGCTGAGAAGTTGAACAATTTGGATTTGCAATAATACCTTTGTGTTTTTTCAAATCTTCATCATTTACATATGCAATAACCAATGGAACATCTTTATCCATTCTAAATGCACTTGAATTATCAATTATCAAACCACCACGTTTTACAATTTCAGGAGCGAATTTTTTACTTGTTCCGCCACCAGCTGATGCCATTACAATATCTACACCATTAAATGAATCAGGAGTTGCTTCTTCTACGGTATATTCTTTTCCTTTAAAAGTAATTTTACTTCCTGCACTTTTTGCACTTGATAAAAATTTTATACTTTCAAATTCAATATCTAATTCTTCAGTAATTTTTGTAATTTCTCTACCTACAACACCTGTAGCACCTAAAATTGCAATATTTGGTTTTCTCATTTTTCTTTCCCTTTACCTTATATAATCTAATTTAACCTTCCATTATGTTTTCTAAACCGTAGATAAATTCCGGTTGTTTTACTACATGTTTTATTGCCATCAATACACCTGGCATATAGCATTCTCTATTCATAGAATCATGTCGAATCTTAAATACTTGCCCAGATGATCCGAATATTACTTCTTGAGACGCAATATATCCTGGCATTCTAACTGAATGAATACGGATATTTGAATATGATTTTCCGCCTCTAGCACCTTCAATTGTTTCAACCTCAGGACAGTTACCTGTAGTGAAATTATCATTTACTTCTGACATCATTAATGCTGTCTTAACTGCAGTTCCTGATGGAGCATCTTTTTTTTGATTGTGATGTAATTCTATAATTTCAGCATTATTAAAATACTTGGCAGCTTGTTTTGCAAACATCATCATTAATACAGCTCCTGTTGAAAAGTTTGGAGCTATTAAACAAGACACACTATTCTTTTTTGATAGTTTTTGTAACTCATCTATTTGCTCATCAGACAACCCTGTTGTACCAATGACAATATTTATTCCACTATTTAAACAATATAATGCGTTTTCATAAATACTTTTTGGTTGAGTAAAATCAACTAAAACATCTATTTTTACATTTTTTGCTGCTTCTTCTATTGTTTTATATTCGCCATTGAATATATCAATTTTAGCAACTAACTCTAATTCTTCATCATTAGTAACTGCTCTTACAACTTCTGTCCCCATTTTGCCGTTTGAACCGCAAACTGCAACTTTAATCATTTATAATTTCCTCTTTTAACTATGACTATTTTATCCAGTATTACACAATACTAGCACATTTTAAATAATTTGTTAAAAATATTACGCATTTTTACTTTCATTCTTTGCAACTTTATATGCTTGATATCCCATAATGAGACCAAATGCACTTTGTATTGCTAAAGAAACTTTTGAATTCAACTTAGATTTAAACAATTTAGAAGACAACTTATCTAATAACATTCCTACACCAAACCAACAAACACCATTTAAAGCTCCTATTGTTACAGGTGAATAATTTAAACGTTTTGTACCTCTTAATGGAACTCCGCTCAATGTTTTATCACTTGCAGGCTTTGATTCTTGGTTTTTAGCACAAAACTTAACAGTATTTACAGGACTATTTAATGCAGAAATCATAATTACACACACCTTTTATTTAATATTACAACTAGTTAAAACCATATAAACTAAAAAAATTGCCTATTTCTAAAGATTTATTAACTTTTTATTACCTAATAAGTAAAAAATTTTTTTTAGATGTTTTCTTTAAGTAACAAATAAAAATATATAGATCTATGATAACAGTATCATCAATAAAAATTGGGCAATATCAAACATATAAGCCCATAAAAAATAAAAATTCTAACCTTATTGAAAATAAAACTTCAATAAGTAATTTTTGCTATCCGGCAATTTATTTTACGGGCAATATTAATAGCATTCAAAGACCACCTATTAAAAAAGATACAGAAAAAAAACTAGATACTGTTTATTCCGATTATAAGAAGAAACTAGGCGAAATTTCTCAAGAAGATATTCAAAATATTTGTGATGATATTGAACAGAATTCGTGTTTTTCAAAAAAAGAAATTCTCAATGCAATGCAGCTGTCTACTCAATTTGGTAATATGGATAGCTTGAAAGTTATTGGAAATAAATTAAATGAACACGAAGTAGGATTTATTCCTCATAATGGAGAAGATTTCAAAGCTTATGTTTATAATTCATCAATTGCAAACACTTTTGAAAATAACTTTGGCTTGAACTCTAGCTTATATTACTGTTTTTTAAAAAAAGATTTACAGAAATTAGATGGACATAATATTGCATTATTTATTGATAATAACAAACTAGAAGACTTAGAGAAATTATCAAAAGATGAAATTAATACAATTAATAATAGAAAGAATGTAAAATTCTTTATTTTATCTGGTTTTGAAAATGGAATAAATTTTTGTGATAGAACAAAAGACTTAAAAAAACAAACTCTTGAATTATTAAACAAGGCAAAAAATAATAACATGCCAGTATACGAAGCAATAGATTATGACATAATAAATCGTTGTAAAAATATTGGCATAAACCCTGTTATTATAAAAAATAAAAATAATGCTGACATTGATTCTATATACAACCAGCTTAAACCCAAACAAATATCCCGAAAAGAATTAAAAGCAGTTATTGATGCAACTGCAATAAATACATACAAAGAGCAAAACAAACAAGTAGAATGTGTTGATGGGCTTACTCAATATCTAGATAATACTCTAGAAGTTTATACTCCTGAAAGGATTTCTAAGGATTTAAAAACACTTCATTCTAAAATTAATAAACAAGTTAAATCTATTGATAAAACCGAAGACGATATTATCTACATAATTCCAGAAGCTGGAAAAAGTTATGACTTAATTAACTATCAATACCAAAAAATTAATAACATTCCTAAAGATAAATTTATTACACTAAAAGATGAAAATAGTTTAAAAAAGATTAATACAGACAATAAAGTTTTAGTAATACTAGACGATTGTTCTTTATCAGGCTCTTCACTGCTTGAAGATGAAAATTTCAATTATTACACAAGCGCATCAAATGCGAAACGAAACAATGGAAATATAATATTTGCCCCAATTTATGTTTCTGATATAGCTGAAGAACGGATTAATAACGCTATAAGAATAAGAAAAAGAACTAATCAAGACTTTATTATTAAAACAAATAAAAATGAAAAAGAATGGAATAAAAATTTAAAAGATGAAGCCCAAGAAAAAATGCTTAATAAAGCACTAGGTGAAAATAGTTGGAAAGATTCTAAATACTGTATTATTTTTCCATATATGAGTCCCGATAATAACAGTGAATTTGCATCAAATATAGCAATATTCCACAATATTAATTACTCAAATGGAGATGAAAAATCACCAACTAACGTATTTATGTTAAATAATATCAAAACTTTTTATGATACCCCTGAAAAAGTATATCATTTAACTAACCAAATTTTAAATGAGGAAGATAAGTAATGCTTACAATATCTCCTCAATATTCATTAACAAAAACGGATTACAATAAATCAATCAGAAAAAAAACAAATGATATAAAGTTTCGCAATACACCTCCTTCATTTGATTTTTTTGACCAATTTGGATATTACGAAAATTATCGAATTATTAATAGAAACAATAATATTGATATAAATAAACGACCTATAACTAGAGAATCTACCCAAAAAGAATTGGAAAATGTTTATTCAAATTACAAACAATCTCTAAACGAAATATCAAGAGACGATATAGAAAATACTGTTAACAAGATTGAAAAAACTACACAATATTCCAAAGATGAAATACTAAATGCAATGCAAAAATCAACACAGTTTGGGAATATGGACACCCTGCAAGTTGTAGCTAAATCAATGAATGATAATAATGTTGGAATACTAATGGGCGGGAAAAACCCTATTTCAAGATATGGTTTAGGATTAAATAGTTCTCTTAATTATTTATTAGATCAAAAAAGATTATGCAAATTAAATTCAACAGAATATGCTGTTTTTCTAGATAATAATAAATTAGAGCAATTAGAACTTATAAATAAAACAAATCCTGAGAAGTTTAATGAATATAAAAACTTAGGAATAAAATATTTTATATTATCTGGCTTTGATAAAGGAGTTAATTTTATTGATAGAAGCAAAGACTTAAAAACTATAACTTTAAATACACTTAAAGAGCCTAATATTAACAAAGAAAGTATTGAAAGGGCTAAAAAATTAGGATTAGACCCAATAATAATAGAAAACAAACAAGAAGCTACAATTGAGAACATATATAATCAACTAAAGCCTAATCAGATAGATAAAAAACAACTTGAGGCAGTAATTGATGCGAATGTAATGTTCCGTTTTTCGGATCAAGAACAACAAGAAAAATCAAAAAAATTACTAGTAAAATATTTAGATAAAAACTTAGAAATACATACACCTGAAAGTTTATCTAAAACTTCTAAAAATATGTATAAAAAGATCTTATCAACACTACATAAACAAGGAAATACAATTGATGACTCAATATTTTTAATTAGTAATATGAAGAAAAGTCCTGCTATAATAAACCACCAATTTCAATTAGTAAATAATATTCCTAGAAACAAATTTGTAACTATTGAAAAATTAGAAAAGAATTATGATTCAAATTATAAAGATAAAACAATAATAATTCTTGATGATGCTGCTATTTCAGGAATATCATTAATCAACCTTTCAGAAAAAATAAGAGTGAACTATCCTAAAAATAACATTATATTAGCACCTTTATATGCCTCAGAAACAGCCAAAGAAAATATTAATTTTGAGATTGAAAAAAATAAACGATTAGATAAAGAAATACTACTTAGTACTAATAACAATAACAATAAAAAAATTACTGAAGAACCAGACAATCTTTTAAGTTTTGCACTTGGGAACACAGGGTTTGAAAACAGTGATTATTGTATACTATTCCCTTATATGTGTCCAGACAACAATTCTGAATTTGCAAATAACTTAGGATTACTACATCACACTAACTACAATAAAGATAAATTAGATGAGCCACAAAGATTTATCAGCATAAAAAATATAACAAATGATAATATTGAAATAGCCAAACTTGCAGAAAAACTACTAGAAGAAGAATCTAAATAGAAAACTTTTCAAAAATCTTATCAACATTTTGCAGATAAGCATTTCTATCAAAACATTCTTCTATTTCATCTTTTGATAATAAGCCTAAAACATCATTGTCAGCTTCAAGATTTGCTTTGAAGTCACCATTATTTTCAAATGCATCAAGAGCATGTTTTTGTACAATTCGATATGCATCTTCTCTTGTTAAACCTTTATCAACTAATTTTAATAAAACTTTCTGAGAATAAACAATGCCACCAAATAAATTTGTATTGCGCTCCATATTCTCTTCTTTTACCACAAGATTAGTTAAAACTTTATTTAACCTAGTTAGCATAAAATCAACTAATTCCAAAGAATCAGGAAAAATTATACGTTCAGCAGAGCTATGTGATATGTCTCTTTCATGCCACAATGGAATATTTTCCAACGCAACAGAAGCATTTCCGCGAACAACTCTTGCTAATCCACATAAATTTTCACATAACACAGGATTTTTCTTATGAGGCATTGCAGAAGAACCTTTTTGATTTTTTGAAAAACCTTCTTCAACTTCTCTTACCTCTGTTCGCTGCAAGTGTCTTATTTCAACTGCAATCTGTTCAATTACAGATGCAACTAATGCTAAAGCTTGCATATAATCCGCATGAATATCTCTAGCAATTATTTGTGTTGAAATTCTTGCAGGACGTAATTTTAGAATTTCACAAGTCAAAGTTTCTACATCCATTGGAACATTACTATATGTTCCTACAGGTCCGGATATTTGTCCTATACTAATATTTTCAACAGACGCGTTAAACTTATTATATGCTCGTTCTAAAACATCTAACCAGCTTAAAACTTTTATACCAAAGGTCATAACTTCAGCATGGATACCATGAGAACGACCAATACAAACAGTGTGTTTATATTTTTTAGCCATTTCTCTTAAAGTAGATAATAAAACTTCAAATTTAGCTTTAATAATTTTAGATGAATCCACTATCTGTAATGCAAACGCAGTATCAATAACATCAGAACTTGTTAATCCCATATGCATATACTTAGCCAAATCTTCACCAAGAGATTCATTTACATTGGTTAAAAATGCAATCACATCATGATGAACTTCCGCTTCAATCTCATCTATTCTTTTAACATTGAACGAAGCTAGTGACTTTATTTTCAGCAAATCTTCTTGCGGAATTTTACCTAATTTAGAATATGCTTCACAAACTGCAAGCTCTACACGTAAATAATAATGGAACTTTGAATTTAAATCCCAAATTTCTCGCATTTCAGGCAATGAATATCTATCTATCATTTTTAAACCTCAAATATTTACATTATAAATGTTTTTCAATATTAGTAATTATTGATGACTTAGGAATTAAACCAGCCATTCTTTCAACAGCTTCACCATTTTTAAAAACTAATAAACTTGGTAAACCACTAACAGAGAATTGTTTCATAATATCTAAATTTTCATCTGCATTAATTTTTACAACTTTAATTTTTCCTTCAAAAGAAGATTCAATATCATCTAATACTGGGCCTAATTTACGACAAGGACCACACCAAGGAGCCCAAAAATCAGCAACAACTACGCCTTCAGATTTTAAAACTTCTGCTTCTAAATTATCAACATTTACATCAATAGCCATAAAATATCTCCTTAAAATACCATAACCTAATTTACCCCCATAATAGCATATATATTTTTTTCATGCTATTATGTTAAGGAGTTATGCAATACAGATTAAAATTTATAAACTCATTTTACATACGAGGATAATAAAATATATGCCAAGAAAAAAAATAGTTGAAATAGTACTTGATACAGAAACAACAGGGTTAGATTATACAAAAGAAAGAATTATCGAATTTGCTGCTGTAAGATTAGAAAATGGCAAAGTTAAAGATACATATCAAACCCTAATTAACCCAGAACAACATATTAGAAAATCTAGTATTGCAATACACGGAATTACAGAAGATATGGTTGCAGATGCTCCTAAAGAAAGTGAAATTTTAGGAGAAATTTTAGAATTTATAGGAGATGCTCCTATCGTTGCACATAATGCAATTTTTGATTACTCATTTTTAAATGAAGCTTGCAAAAGAGTTTTTAAAAAGAAATTTGAAAATGAAAGAATTGATTCTCAACAAATGTTCAAAGAAATTTGTCCGGATTTAGAATCTCACGGTTTAGCAGCACTTACAGACAAATTTCACGTAGAACTTGAAAATCACCATAGAGCAATGGCTGATGCTATGGGATTAGCTCTTGCTTATCCAAAATTAAAAAAATTGTATTTACAAAAATATGATTGGCAAACAAAACAACTTGAAAATATTGATTATCTATTTGAACGTTTCCTAAGAATTCAACAAAGTGTTCAAACAATGCAATCAGAATTACAAGATTTAAAATCAATATTCAAACTACATTTTGAATTAGGTGGAGAGCCAATAACTTCTGAATCAGGAGAAACTATGGTTTATCAATCAAAACATTCTTTTGGTTATAAATTCTCTGAAATAAAAGAAGTGTTAGAAGAGCTTGGAGCTTTAGATAAAGCTGTTAAATTAAATACAGGCTTTATAGATAGATTATGCAACGGATTAAGTTTATCAGATGAAAATAGACAAAAAATAAGAGACGCTCGCCACGAAATTTCAGAAACAAGAAATTTACAAATCCTAAAAGGTGGACACTAAAAGGAGAAATTATGAAAGGTAATGCATTTAAATTTGGAGATAATATTTCAACAGACCATATAGCACCTGGTAGATTATTTCACTTAAGATCAAATCTTCCAGAATTTGCAAAACACGTACTTGAAGATGCAGATCCTAATTTTGCTTCTTCAATGAAAAAAGGTGATTTTGTTGTTGCTGGAAATAATTTCGGATTAGGTTCATCTAGAGAACACGCCCCTCAAATCATCAAACTTGCAGGAGTTGGAGCTGTTTTAGCTAAGTCATTCGCAAGAATTTTTTATAGAAATGCAATCAACATTGGTTTACTTGCGATTGAATGTGATACAGATGGTATTGATGCAGGAGACGAATTAGATTTAGATATCGAAAAGGGTATTTTAAACAACCTTACAAAAGGTACTATTACACAGATTGAACCATTACCACCTGTTATGATTAAACTATTAAATGATGGTGGACTTGTTGAACATATAAAGAAAAATGGAGACTTTAACTTATAAGTAATTAAATATAATTATTTATTTAATTAGTTGAAGAATTCTCTTCATATATTACTTTATTTAATTCTTGAACCATTTTAGAAAAATCTATATTTTCACCAATAGAAGATGTTTTTCTATTACGTTCCCATACGTATGTATATATAATATTACATACTTCTAATAAAGTATCCTTTGATAAGTACTTATTATCATAATCTTCACAAAGTTCTAATAAATAAGAGAACGTATCACGACCGTTACTCGAAATAAGTTTTATAAACATATTTCTAAGCTCTACATCCATAAAATCTGCATTATACATCTTCTTATATATTTTAGCAGTTCTAGTTATCTTGTTTCTAATTTCTGAAAAATCTTGATATTTTTGTAACATATTCATATACTTAACAAAATACGAATACACATCATTGTTTTCAGATATTACCCTGTTAAATTTTGGAGATAAATATGCTTGGAAGAATGAAACAAAAACATCTTCCTTGTAATCAAACAAATAGTATAAATCATTTACTAATTCTGCATGATTTAACTCTGCAAGATAAGATTTTGTTAATAATAATTGATTTAACTTACGATAATTTTTATTTGTTTCACAAAAAATATCTCTCTCGTCAGTTTTTTCATCAAGAAAAATAAAATGAGCCTTTAAATTTAATAACAAATCAAAGAAAACATCAATATCTAAACTTAAATCATATAAATTTTCTTTAAATAAATTTAATGTTCTACATATTTCTGTTTGCTTTTCGTTATAAGATATAGGCTCATTCTTTATAATCTTATCATATACCGTTTTTTCAAGTCCAAATAATCTTAAATTTATTCCAGATAAAAATTCAGAACATTGAACAAATACAGTATTTTTATCTAATTCAACATCAGATTTAGATGTATAATAATCTAAAATTGACTTAACAATTAATATTAAAGACAAAATACGACGTTTACCATCTATGATTAAATAATTATTAGCTCCGACTTTTTTAAGATATATTATCCCTATATCGATATCAGAATCACAATAATTTCCTGTAGAAATTATTTCAAACAAATCATCAGTATATAAGAAATTGCTTGAACAATTTAATACAGATATATTATTAGCTTTTGAAGATAAAAAATCTAGTATTTTTGCCTTTAACATTATACCCTTAATCTGATAATATAAAACCGCCACGTTCAGCGTTCTTTAATTTATCACCTTCAATTTTTGAACGCAAATTTTTGATATATTTATATATATAATCTCTTGGCAAGTTTAATAATGCTGCTAAATCTTTTGCATAAACAGTCTTATTACGATTATTTAGGAAATAATCAAAAACAATTTGTTCTCTATCTGTTAAATTTTTCTTTAAAACAATATTAACTTCTTCTCTTAAAGACAAATCTTCATTAGAGTTTTTATCTTGTTCTTGTCTTTTCATAATTTTTTGAACAATATCATTTTGTTCAACTTTTTCTGTTTGAGTATTAATTTCCTGAACAGATTTATTTTCTTGAACAGGTGCCTTGAAAGAAAATGGCGTATGTGATAGTTGTCTTTCTCTTTCAAATGCGCGTTCAGCTATATTAGATAAGCTTTCAGCTCTTTGTGATTTATATTTATCAGTAGATGAAGAACTATTACCATTCATTACGATATCAACAAGATCATTAGTAGGTCTTGATTCTGCAACTACTTTACCTAATCTTGCAGCAAACTCTTCTAATGTAATTTTTTCTAAAGAACTTCTCCACTGCTTTATCTCTTCCTTACTTAAATACTCCGCCATTAGAATCTCCTATTTCTAATCCCATTTCTTTTGACATTTACTAATGTA
>CALUUV010000049.1 GCA_944324055.1 Candidatus Gastranaerophilales bacterium
AATTGTTAATAAAAATTTCTGCTTTAACACCTTATAAAATATTTCTTTATTTTGTGCTATACATAATACACTTTTTTTCAAAATTTTGCAAGGGGTGGGGAGGGGTAAATAAGAGATTGTTGTGTTGATGAAGTCAATTAATATTAATTATTAATTGCCGAAAAATAAGAATAAAACTGCCAGATTTAGGCAATAGAATTGCCGGATTTCGGCATTTCCAATATAACAGATAAAGAACATATAAAATAACAGGTTTTTAATTATAACAAAAGTATATTACTGCGATAAATCATTTATAGGATTTAATTTGAACCAAAATATAATATATTGATTATGGATAAATTTATTCATGGAAGCTAATAATATAAATAATTCAAATAGCATTAATAATGTAGGATACAACTACACACCTACAAACAATTCGCCTGCTCAAAATAACCAACAAGAGCAGCTGCAATTTGCAAATAATCAAAATACATCCACCCCAATACATAGGCTTAACGGCCTTGATTCAACTTTGTTAGAAAAAGAAGCTTATCGTAATATTGATGACGATGCTTTTAAGATTGAATACAAAATTGAAAAATATGAAAATGAAATTAAGATTATCAATAAGCAAATCGACAGTGCAAAAGCTTTAAACGACTTAGAAAAAGTTGATATGTTAAACTTAAAAAAGCATTCCATTGAAAATAAGTTAAAAGAACTATATGCAACATATCAAGGAAATGATTTAACTAGAAAACTTTCAAATAATATCACCTCTTTTGTTACACCTAAAAAAGGTTTTATTTCAAACATAAAAGAAAAAACTTCTAATTTTATTTCCGAAAAAATATTATCTAAAATTTCTAAACGATTTAACTCAGGAAGAGATCTAAAAACTGCACTTAATAAACTTGAAAACATAAATCAAAACGTTAATGAACTGGTCTCTCATCAAGCACCTTATGGGGAAGCAGAAGATAAATATGATCAACTGACAAAATATTTAACTAAAGCTAACACCATTCAATACCAAGTATCACGAGAGTTGTCTAAAAATAATTCTAAAATAAAAGGAAACCCTTTTGCTGATCAAATTTCAAAAGAAAAATCTGAAGCTTTAGCTAAAAAAACAGCAAACGCAAATAGTAAAAAAGACACTGCTCAAAAAAACGCACTTAACTTAAATAACAACCTTAAGGGATAAATATAAAATAAAAAAGCGAGGTTAACTCGCTTTTTTTATTACTTAACATCTTGTTTGATAATAATAAGATTATTGATTACTTTCATTGCTACAGTTGGAAGAACTACGTGTTCTAAACCATCTGCTATTGAAAGAATGCCGCCTGCTTTTAAAGTTACATCTTCTCCTTTGTATTGAAATGTGTACTCTGTATCTCTATCAGATCTTATTGTTATTTGATTTTCTGCCATAATATCCTCTTTTTTTCAAAAAATTACACCAAAGACAGAATAACCCATCTTTGGTGTATTTTAATCCTCTAACTAGTCAAAAACGTATCCAATGATAGCTGCTTCTCTAGCTCTTTTAACAGCTTTAGCAATCATTCTTTGGTGTCTTGCACAGTTTCCAGTCACACGTCTTGGAATAATTTTTCCAGCTTCAGTTAAATATCTTTTTAACTTTGCAGCATCTTTATAATCGATGCTATCTACGTGATCAGCACAGAAACTACAACTTTTACGTTTTTTTCTATCTTGTGCGTCTTGTCTTGCCATTGTTTTAATTTGCCTTTCTAGCCTTATATTTACTTATATTACTTATTTCGTATTTTTACCTAAAATGGGATTTCTTCTTCGCCAATTAATTCTTCTGAGAATTCTTCTTCTGCGAATTTTGATATTTCTCCTGATGATTGTACTGGAGTAACATCACCTACTGCACCCATTCTCTCAATAGAATTTGCATCTATTTCATAGATTTTGCGTTCAGTACCATCTTCCATTTTAGCATTTGTAGTTTGAAGTCTTCCTTCAACTAAAATTTTATCTCCTTTTGAGATGCTTTCTAAAACTGGTTCTAACAATGTTCTTGTTGATAGAACTCTAATTAATGTTTCTTCTCTATCTCCAATATTTAATATTAAAGAATAAACTGCAACATTATTTTGTGTAAAGCGTTTCTCAGGAGCTCTAAAAACAGTTCCAGTAACAACTGATTTTGCTATAGTCATTAATTATACCTCTTGAGTAGCTTTTTCGTATGACATCATCATTGTTCTTAAAATGTTATCATTTAATTTTAATGATCTTTTGAATTCTGCTACTTTTGATTCATCTAAAGATAAAATGAAGTTTGCAAAGAAACCATCTCTGAAATTGTTGATTTCATAAGCTAATTTTTTACGACCCATTTTATCTACAGATTCTACTGAACCTTTTAAAGCTTCAACATCAGATGTTAATTTTGAAACTAATTTGTCAATTTCTTCAGCATCTGTATTTGGCTTGTAAACAACTAATAATTCATATTGTCTCATATTTATAATTCTCCTTATACTATTACGTAATTTTAATAGTACCATAAAAATTATAATTACAATATGTATTCGCCATAAAAATTATAATTTGCTGGGCCAATTAGGTAAATATCGCTATTATGATTTGTATGATATCCAGACCAATCAACGGTTACAACCCCTCCCAACAAATTAACCTTTACTTTACAGTCTGTTAAGTTATTTAATACACCTGCTACAACTGATGCACATGCACCTGTTCCACATGCAAGAGTTATACCACATCCTCTTTCATATACACAGAAATCAAGTTCATCTCTTGATAAGATATTAACAAATTCAACATTCGTTTTTTCTGGGAATATATGGTTACATTCAATATATGGACCATAAACTTTTGCCATATCATAAACATCTTCATCTGTAAAAATTACACAATGAGGATTACCCATTGATATTGCATTCGCAGTAAATACTCTATCTTTAGCTTCTATTTCAAAATTCAGAATATTCTCACCTTCAAATGGAATACTTTTAGGATCCAATATTGGTTTTGACATATTTACACTAACCAAACCACAATCAAGAACCTCTGGAGATATTACTCCAGCTCCAGTCATAACTGTAAATTTCTTTTTATCAATCAAACCATTATCAACAACATATTTAGCAAAACAACGCATTCCGTTACCACACATTTGAGCTGTTGATCCATCTGAATTAAAAAATATCCATTCAATATCAGTCTTTCTTCTTGGAGGAAGATATGGAATTATCATACCATCAGCACCAACTCCAAAGTTTCTATCACAAACCTTTCTTGCTAATTCATCAAATGTGATATCAACTTTATCAGCCTCTTCTTTATCGATGATTACAAAATCATTTCCACAGCCATTCATCTTTGTTACTTTTATTGTATCCATATTTCTCTCCTATTTGTGAAAATTATACTGCAACCAAAGACAAACGTCTATTTATTACCTCATGGCGATCATCAAATAAATCTATATCTGTTGGATAAACTTTTACATATTTATCATACTTCATTAAATATAATGAAGTTAAAATCTTTTCATTAATATTTATCAATGAAATTTCTCGTTCTTTATAATATTTTTGAAACATCATAAAAAATTTATTTGAACAAGTTTCTACTATACTTAAATCAAATGCGACCTTTTTATCCTTTGGCATTGATTTATATGCAACACCAAGAAAATCAGCCATTTCTGGTGTTATTTCGTGACAGTCCGGATTTAGGATGTAATGTGTTGGAGTTGAATAAATTTTCATATTATTATTTTAACAATTTCTTGAAATATTATAATTATCCTAAATTATGAATATTTTATAACTAAAGTTTGATTATTTTAATATTTGGTTAAATTTGAATTATTTTGATATAATCAATTTTAAATAGGGGGATTTATGATTTACAGTTTTATTTCAACAATTCTATTTTTAATTATATTACCTTTTTGGTTCATCATAAGCCGTTTTAATAATAAATTAGGATACGCTTTCTTAGAAAAACTTGGCCTTAATTTAGGAAAGCCATTAGATAAAAAGTCTATCGTATTTTATGGAGTTTCTGTTGGCGAAGTTCTAGCCCTACAAAATCTAATCACTAAAACAAAAGAACAATTCCCTGATTTTAACATCGTTATTACAACAGGAACTAAAACTGGACAAGAAATGGCAAATAAAAAATTAGGAGAAATCGCTGATTATATTACATATTTCCCGTTTGACTTTCCATTCTGCATAAAAAATTTCTTTAAGAAAGTAAATCCCGAAGTTATTATTGTTGCAGAAACAGAACTTTGGCCGAATATTGCATATTGTGCAAAAAAACAAAATATCCCTCTTTATATTGTAAATGGGAGAATGTCTGACAGAACTTATGGTAGTTATAAAAAACTATCATTCTTCTTTAAACCAATATTAAAAAAATATACCAAAATACTTACACAGTCAGAATCTGACAATAATAAATTAATATCAATAGGTGCAAATCCTAAAACAACACAAGTTATGGGAAACCTTAAATTTGATATTAATGTTAATCTTGATAATTTTTCACCTATCGAAAAAAACAATGATGACAAAATTATTATTGCAGGAAGTACACACTCTGGAGAAGATGAAATAATTCTTGATGCATTTCAAGAAATATATAAATCAAATTCAAATATAAAATTACTAATCGCTCCTAGACACCCTGAAAGAAACGATGCAGTGTTCAACTTATGTTTAAAAACAGGATTAAAAGTAGGTAAACGATCTAATGAAGATAATTTTATGAATAATGATATTATTCTTTTAGATACATTAGGTGAACTTAGCAAAATGTATTCAATATGTGAATTTGCGTTTATCGGGGGAAGTTTTAATAAAACAGGCGGGCATAATCCTCTTGAAGCAAATATTTTCAACAAACCAGTTATTTCAGGTCCTAGTACTAATAACTTTAAAGACATTTATGCAATTATCACAAGGACTAATGCGGGTGTAATTGTTAAAAATAAAGAAGAACTTATTAATCAAATGAATAAATTACTAAATAATAAAGAATATTATAATAAAGCTTGCGAGGATTGTGAATTAGTATTCAAACAAAACCAAGGAGCATTAGATGTTGTTATTAGAGAATTAAAAGAATTAGTCAATATATAACTCTTTTTCTAAAACATCTAAAGGCTTTTGAACTTGTTTTTTTATCGCCTCAAATTCATAAGAAGAATTTGTATCAGGAACAACATTAATCCAAGTTAAGCCTACATGATTAGGGGTTTCTCTTTTCTTTATATTATTCTTTAAGTCGGTTGTTACTACATCTAAAGAACGCCATTCTTTTTCTTTTAGATTATATTCATTAAAATATAAGACTATTTCCTTAGGCTTAACCTCTTTTACCCAAGCTTTATATGTCCTATTTTTTGAAACATATCTAACAGATGCTTTATCTAAATACAAGCTATCACCTATTTTTACCCATTCTGCAGCAAAGCTAGGTAAAGCTAATCCTATTAATAAAAAAAGAGTTAATAATTTCTTCATATAATGTAACGTACTACAAATTCAATAATAATACATCATACATTTAATCGGGTGGTTATTTTTTTCTTTAATGCTTTACAAAGATTATTATTTTAGATATAATACACTTACAGGTCAAAAGGAACGGCTTAGCCCGTTCCTTTTTTTAATAAAATAGGAGTGAGTTATGAAACAAGATTTAAATAGACATGAAATTCTTGAAAAAATCACACCACTTATTGAAAATACAGCAATGAGATTTGATTTAATACCAATTGAAATTGATTTTGCAAAAGAAAATCATCGTTGGTTCTTAAGAATTTTCCTTTATTCTCATAAACGACCTATTACTCTTGATGATTGCGAAAACGTCACAAGAAGCCTAAATGATTTCTTAGATGAAATTATACCTGTTAAATATTACCTAGAAGTTTCTTCTCCTGGATTAGAAAGAAAATTTAAATCAGATAAAGAATTTCAAATTTTCAAAAACAAAAGAATTAGCTTAAAACTTAAACAACCTCTTGAAGGAGAAACAGAAAGAATCTTTAAAGGAGAAATTCTTGACTGGAGCGATACTGAAGGCTTAACATTCTTTAGATTTGATGATGGTCAAGAATTACAAATTCCTAAATCTAATATTCAATCTGCAAAACTTTATGTAGATTAGGGATAAACAAAAAATAAAACAGAAAATTATATAATATAAGAAAGGATATAAGAATGATTAAAATCGGAACAGCATTATTTGAAGCTTGTGAAGAACTTGAAAGAGAACGTGGAATCGCAAAAGACGTTATTATTGCTTCTTTAGAAGATGCAATGGTTGCTGCATACAAAAGACATTTAAGAATCAAAGATGCAACAAATATTGAATCAATTTTAGATGAACAAACAGGTGAAATTGGTGTTTTCAGAACTAAAGTTGTTGTAAATGAAGTTGAAGATCCTGATACTGAAATATCTTTAGAAGATGCAAAAGAAATTGATGATGAAGTAGAAGTTGATGACGAAGTTAAAATTGAAGTAACTCCAGAACAATTTGGACGTATTGCAGCTCAAACAGCAAAACAAGTTATCACACAAAGAATAAGAGATGCTGAAAGAAATAATATTTTAAATGAATTCTTAGATAAAAAAGGCTCTCTAACAACAGGTATAATTCAAAGAGTTGAAAACAGAAACGTAATTGTTAATATTGGTAAGACTGATGCAATTATGCCTCAAAGAGAACAAATCCCTGGCGAATATTATAAACCAGGAAACAGAATCAGAGTTTTTGTTCTTAACGTTAAAGAAACAAATAGACTTCCTCAAGTTATTGTTTCTCACGCACATGCAGAAATTGTTAAAGAATTATTTGAACTTGAAGTTCCTGAAATTGAAGACGGAATTGTTGAAATTAAATCAATTGCTCGTGAAGCAGGATTTAGAACAAAATTAGCGGTTTGGTCTAATGACCCTGAAGTTGATAGCGTTGGAGCTTGTATCGGACCAAGAGGTTCTAGAATCCAAACTATCGTTAGCGAATTGAAAAATGAAAAAATTGATATCGTAAGATGGTCTCCAGATCCTGTTGAATATATTGTAAACGCAATATCTCCAGCAAGAGTTGTTTCAGTTGATATCATGGCTGATGATGAAGAATCAAAAGAAGCAATGGTTGTTGTTCCTGATGATCAATTATCTCTAGCTATTGGACGTGACGGACAAAACGTTAGACTTGCTCACAAGTTAACTCACTGGAAAATAGATATTAAGAGTGTTTCTCAAATGGAACAAGCTGAAGCTGAAAATATTCAAAATTATACTGAAGAACCTATTCAAGATGATTATGAAGATGATTTAGAAAACAGTGAAATTCAAGAAGAAATCGAAGAAGAAATGAATCAACAAGCAGTTGATGATGAAGATTTCGCTCAAGAAGAAGCTGTTGAAGAAGAAACTATTGAAGAATAGAATTTATATCAAATATAGAAAAGCGCCCAACATAAAAACGTTGGGCGCTTTTAATTTAAATAATAAAAAGAGTAACCTAAAATTTAAGTTACTCAAAAATATAATTTCCCACAATATATATATTTTTTTTATTCGACTATATTTACACGACCAGTTTGATTTTTATCAATCGCAATTGGTTTATTTTGATGTTTTATATAGTCACAAACTAATTTATCTTTATCGAATTCAAATATTTTTTCTTCACGACCAACATAATTTAATGATTTAACTTTATCGCCGCCGCGCATTACAAATGAATCAGCAGCAATTCTGTATGTTTTTGTTGAACTTGGATTATTAATATCAATTGGTGTTTCATTACCTTTATCATCAACTTTTGACATTGATAATAATTCACCATCTGATTTTCTTACAGAATACTTCAAGCCTGATACTGCAAATAAACCAGGTCTAGAATTAACAAGAGTTTTTGATGTAAATTTAAATGCATCAACCAAATCTTTTTCTGTAACATTTGCGATTACCATTTGGTTGTCAAATGGTGAAATCATTTTCGCATCCAAAGTTGTAAACTTACCAGGTTCAAATGTTGAACGTAGGTTTGCAGAATTCAAAAATGCGATTTCTACACCAAGCTCATTTTTCATTGCATCTGCAATAAAATTAGCTTGTGGATTTTCTTCTATTAATTTATTTTTAGGTTCTGGTAAAACAGATGTAATATATCCAACCTCTTTATTATTTTCCATATCAGCTTCAAGAAGTTTTTGATATATTAAATTTCTACCATAATTTTTAGTTGGAATAATATTATTTTGAACAGATTTAAGAACACCATTATCATCAAACTCAACATTTAGCATTCCAAAATAATCACCATCTTTACCGCCATTTGTTATTACTACAGGTTCACCAGATTTAGAAGTTAATAAGTTTTCTCCTTCTTTAACTCCTTTTACCAAGTTATGAGAATGACCACCTATAATAATATCAATACCTGATGTATTTTTTGCAGCTACTTGGTCATTTTTATATCCCATATGAGATAATAAAATAACGTGTTTTATACCTTGCTTTTCTAATTTTTGTTGTTCTTCTTGAATATCTTTAATTGTATCTTCTAAACTATCAACTTTACAATCATCATAATAATCAGCGTGGGTATATCTATCATTCATATCGACAGGTGATACACCTATAATACCTACTTTTTTACCTTTTATTTCAGTAACATATGAATTTATAAATCTATCATTTATTGGAGCTTTATTTGTTTCTTTATATAATCTTTCAGCTTCTTTAGGATCAGGAATCACTTGACGATAATTTGCATCAACAAATTTAGTTTTTAAATTTTGAGTTAATGCCATAAAAGTTTTTTGATCCATATCCAATTCATGATTTCCAACAGGAGAAGAATCAATTTTAGCTAAATTCATATATTTAGCAACACCTTTATTAAGCGGAACATTTCTTTCATCACCTAAGAAATTATCCCCACCTGATACACGAATATCACAATCTTTTAATGGAAGAATTGTTCTTTCCATCTTTGTTAATTGTCCGTGGAAGTCATTAATATATCCAATATTAAATGTTGTTGTAGTTGGAGAATTTGCCTGTTTTGCTATGTTACTACTTGGAGTAAATTGAGGATATATTGACTTAGTTTGAGCTTGATTTGGATAATAAGTTTTAGCCTTAGCCTGTTCATTTTCTTGAGGTTTAGGGCTTGCTATAACTTGTTGCGGCATTGCAGGCTGAGCAGCTGCTGCGCGAAATCTAATATTGTTTGAGAAATTATTTATATTCATACTACACACCTGTTTATTTAAAACATATAATCTATTTTTTTTGTTAGCAAAACAGGTATTATTAAAATTTTGTTACATCGACAAATATTTTAAACATTCCCTCAGCAATTCTTCCGAATCATTCTGATTTGTTAATTTCTCATATACAACATTAATTGCAGATTTTATCTCATCGTATTCATATCCCAATGACTGCAATACAGAGAACGTATCCTGTGTTGCTTGTGTTTCAATTACTGACGAATCAGTTTTGATTGGTGCAATATTAGCTTTTATTAATTTGTCTCTTAATTCCAATATTATTTTTTGAGCTAATTTTGTACCAACACCTTTTGCTAAAGTTAACTCCTTATAATCTTCATTAATAACCAATGATATTAGATTACAAGCATCAAACTTTCCTAATAAAGCTAATCCCATTTTAGTTCCGACACCTGAAACAGATGTTAAAATTTGGAATATATCTCTGGTTTCCTTTGCTAAAAAACCACACAAAAACATTGTTTCTTCTTTATGAATCAAAGAAGTATAAATTTTAATTTCATTATTAACATCTTGAGCTTGAGCATAATCAATCTCAGATGTTTCTACTTTATAAGCAACACCATGAATTTCGACAACTAAATAATAACCTGTTTGAGTAGAAAATTTATCAACTAATATCCCTTTTAGATACTCAAACATGCCTGTCTCCTATTAATTAATTCATTAGTTTTAATTCTTACTTCTTTATCAATATCAAAAATCTCATCGATAGTAGGAGATTTAACAATATCCATAGAAGAGTAAATATCTTCAGTGATTTGATATATATCATAAAGTTTAATTTTATTTTGTAGAAATGCAAATACGGCTTCTTCGTCAGCGGCATTTAAAATAACAGTTGCAGATCCACCTGTTTTACCTGCATTATAAGCAAGAGATAAAAATTTGAATTTATCATAATCAGGTTTTTCAAAATCTAATCTTGCAGCATCAGCAAAACTAAATGATTTAGATTTAATACCTTCAAATCTCTCAGGATAACAAATTGCATATTGAATTGGGATATGCATACTTGGAAGTCCTATTTGAGCAATTACGCTACCATCAACATATTCAATAGCTGAATGAACTATACTTTGAGGATGTATAACAACATCAATATCATCATAACTCATATCAAACAAATGATGAGCTTCTATTATCTCTAAGCCTTTGTTCATCAATGTAGCACTATCAACAGTTATTTTTCTTCCCATGTTCCATCTTGGATGAGCTAATGCTTCATCAACAGTTGCATTTTTCATATCTTCAACCGTTTTATGTAAGAATGGACCACCAGAAGCAGTAATTATAAGTTTTGACACTTGTGAAATGTCTTTTATACATTGATGAATTGCACAATGTTCGCTATCAACAGGAATAATAGATACGCCATTTTCTTTAGCTAGCTTCATAACTATATCACCAGCCATGACAAGTGTTTCTTTATTCGCTAAAGCGATATTAATTTTATTTTTAATTGCAGTTATAGTTGGTTTTAGCCCTATCTTACCAGAGCATGCCATTAAGATAATGTCATTTTCTTTATTTGAACAAATTTCTTCTAGACCTTCATTTCCGACTAATACATTATCGCAACCAACAACCTTATCTGCATTTTTTGATACGCAAACATACTTAGGATGGAATTTTGCTATCTGTTCATTAATTTTATCAATATTAGAACCTGCAGCAAGTGCAACGATTTCAAACCTATCCCCTAATTTTTCTATTACTTCTAACGCTTGTGTTCCAATAGAACCCGTAGAACCTATAATACTAATTTTTCGTTTCATAAGTTAATTATACACCAAATAAAAATAAACATAAAAAAAAGCCTCCAAGGCTTATAAAGGCATAATTTAACTATCAATATAAAAATTTGTTAATAGTTGGTTAAAAGCGTAAGCCAGTTACTCCTCAAGTCCAAACAACGATACATTTGTTTTCAATCTAGAAAAATACCCAGTTGCAACTAACTTACTATATTAGTTTAACAATTTTTTGATTAACTTTTATCATTCTAAAGAATTATTTATTTATAAAAATAATCACCTCTTAGAATTACTTTTATAAAATACTTGAAAAAAAAATATATTTATTCTAATATAATATTATGTTGAGTTGCGGAAGTAGCTCAGTTGGTAGAGTATCTGCCTTCCAAGCAGACTGTCGCGAGTTCGAGTCTCGTCTTCCGCTCCATTTTAAAGCAAGAGTTTTACTCTTGCTTTTTAAGTAGAAAGGGGGTTGGATTTATGAAAAAATTAACTATAATTATTGCATGCCTAATACTCGCAAGTAACTTTGCTTGGGCAGAATTTGACCCTAAATACAATCCAGAAGTTAAATTAGATATCAACTCTCTTCACGATCAAGAATACGAACAAGCAAAAAAAGAAGCAGAAGAAAGACAACAATACCAACAAAACATGCAAGAACAAGGTCAAGATTATATGTATCGTATGCAACAACAAATGATGCAAGCACCAAATTGGAATCCGTTTGGCGGATACCGCTATTAGACCTTGACTCTATCTAAATCAAATGAGATAATCAATTGTATGTTTAGATATTGTAAGAAATATGTCCCATATTTATTTTTAGTACCAGCAATCTTAATACTTACGGTTTTCTTTTTTATACCGTTTTTTCAAACAATAGGATTAAGTTTTTGTGACTATTCAACAAGTATTTATCATCCTAGTTTTGTTGGTTTAAAAAATTATGTAGATATTCTACATTCACACTTGTTTTATCAAGTTATGGGTAATACTTTCTTATTTCTTATTGTTGCAGTACCATTTTTAGTAATTTTTCCACTATTTTTAGCGGTGCTAATCAATCAAAAAATCAGAGGTATTACTTTATATAAAATATTGATTTATCTACCTGTAATTGTATCAATAGTTGTTGCAGCTATTGCTTTTAAATGGTTGTATGCCCAAGATGGGATATTGAATTACATTACAAGCTTATTCGGCATAAACCCAATTGGTTGGTTAACCGACTCAAGATTCGCATTGTATTCAGTTGCAATAGTAACAATTTGGAAAGGTGTTGGATATTATATGATGATATATCTTGCTGCCTTAATGGGAGTTCCACAAGAACTATATGAAGCTTGTGATATTGATGGAGCAAATTTCTTACAAAAACATTTAACAGTTACTATCCCTCAAATAATGCCAACCATTGCTTTGGTATCTACAATAAGCTTAATTTCTGCAATGAAAGTATTTGTTGAAATATATGTTATGACAAAAGGTGGGCCATTAAATTCAAGTAAAACAATAGTTTATTATATATATGAAAGAGCTTTTGAAAACTTAGATTTAGGGTATGCATCTGCTCTTGCCGTTGTTTTACTACTAATAATAATGGTCTTTTCTATTCTAAATATATTTGTATTTGAAAAAGACAAATACCAAGTTTAAATTATTTCATTGCATTTTCGATATAATCAAGCCTATTTTCAATAGGTTCATCTCTTAATCGCATTTTTCTTAAATCTTCGTGAGAAACAGATTTACGAGTCTTAAGAATATCTCCTAGATAATAATCTGAATACTCATATGTAAGCGAGTTTTCAATTGGCAAATTAGCTTTTGTAGCAGCAATTAAACATTTTTTATATATTTTTGCTCTAGGCTCTACCAATTCTTCATTGTAATGCACATAAGATTCTGGAGATAATCTTATTAATAAAGGTTCAAGCATTGTAAATAGGGTATTAGGTTCTCTTTGTTTAGTTTTATCTAATTTATCAACAATTTTAAACTCATTATCACTAATTAATATATTATTAGGGTTTATAATATCAGGTGTATAGTACACTTTTGATAAATTCATTTTCATATCATGAATCTTGTTTAATTCTGCTAAGCCATTTGCGAATTTATCATATGATTCTTGAGGAATAGATGCACATAGAGGGACAAAAGTCTTATCGTATTCAGCACGTTCATCAATTGTTGCAGCTTTAGCACCACGATATGAGGTACCGCAACATATAAAATTCTTTGATGGTGTTGCATTTTTCAGGATTTCAGTATTACCAAGTCTAATAACTGGTTCACCATAATAAATATCTAATTGATTAAAACGTTTATCCGGAAGTTTTGTAAAATTATAAAAATGGATAGCGGAATTAGCATCATATCCTCGTTTTACTTTTGCAACATATTTATCACTTATTTTATAAACTTTTGATTCACGACCTTTATTAATAAAATTTTCAGGAGTCATGATTTGAGGGAGAAGCTCGTTTATAACTTTATGAAACTTCATTCGAGCCCCAACATCAAAAGCATTTGTTTTTAGTACACTATCTATATTTGCATCTAACACTCGAGAAAGTTCATTTGGCTGAATACCTTTAAATTTTAGATTATTTTTAGGTGTATGAGTTGTTAGATTAAGTTGTTTATTATTATTAACATTCTTATTTAAATTAAAAGAATTGGTTGATAAATTAATATTCATTTTTTATAAAATATACTCCTTCAAGAGTTTCAAAATCCAAAAATATTTTTTTTTGCTATTAATATTAAATATTGTAAAAAAGGAGATATTAGTTTATACTATTATTGCATTTTTGCACATTAAAAATTAAATATGGGGATGTTTTAAAAAGCGAAGCCGGTGTGAGCCGGAGTTGGCTTGCGAGAGCAAGACAAGCAGGGCTAAACACTACGACAGCTACGTTTCAAATCTATGATTTGTCAGGAGCAAACATACCCATATAGGAAAATATTGAACATTAAAAATTAAATATGGGGATGTTTTGGATTTGACAGGATGATAGGTTTAAATAGGTTGCGAGTCCGAGCGCTGTTCTCGGT
>CALUUV010000050.1 GCA_944324055.1 Candidatus Gastranaerophilales bacterium
TAAATATGTTAATTATTTTTATTTTAAGACTTAAATATTGTTTGGGATTTTAATTGGTATATGTAAAATAAATGGTTGCAATTTCCCTGCCAACTGTTGATGATATATACATTTATTAAGATTTTATGAATTTGCGTAAAAAAGAAATAGCCATAAATAACCATAAATATGCAAATAATAAGTTTATATAGCTATAAATATTTATGTTCTTAGGTAATATAATAAAAATTGAATATATGGAGCAAATAAATATTAATAAATGAATCAGTAATAATAATTTACTTTTTGAGAGTAAATATGAGAAGAATAATATTCCGTTTGCAACAAAAAAATAAGGGATTGGAAACAGAATTAAAAAACCACCTAATCCAAATGTTATTGATGTAGGATTTTCAATATTGTGTAATTGATATGATGTAACATTGTTATAGCAATGATAAAAATAAAATACTATCCAAATAAGAAATATATTAATAAAAATTGTTGTAAAAATAAGATTTAATAAATTTAACTTTTCAGGAGTATTTTTATTTTTTATAAATATAAATACTCCTAATGTAATTAATGGTATTGATAATAGTAAATTGTATATAATATTTTGTATCATATTGTAATTATATAATATTTTTTATAATATTTTCTTCTTGTAATAATAAATATGCAATATTATTAGTAAGTGTTGAAAAATCGTGTTTAGTTGTCCCAAATTGCACCTTACTAACTCATTATTAAATTGTTAAGCTTTTATCATAATTCATTGACTCTATTTTATGCTTTTCTTACAATTTTCATGAGGAAATGGAGTGAATATCTTCAGCTGTGCCGCAGCCGTAATAGCCGGAATACTCAAATTTTGACAATGTTTCGTCGCAAAACATTGTAGGCAAAGGGGTAAATGAAAGAGTAGAAAGGTTTATTGTGAGTATCGCAGTATCAGCAATACAAGCATCAGGAGTACGTTCAGGGCTATGTCCGCATGGTCTGCCACCTGGAGCTTGCCCTATATGCTCAGGTATGGGCGGGGGCTCAAACAAAGTTGTGACTGCCGATTTCTCTGCTAAACCAGGTGAGATGAGTTGGAACGAATGTGCTGCTATTGGTGCATTTCTTAAATCACTACAAAATGCCAGAATGGCGAGAGAAGCTGATTATCAACACCAACTTGTTGCGATTGCTCAGTTCCAAAATAATATGGCTAAAATGGCTGCTAATTTGCAAACTTTTATCCAAAATATGAGCCAATCACCACTTACTAGACCTATTGCGTATGTTGCTCAAAACGTTTTACTTCCTGTGGTGAATTTTATGAAAGATTTACCGGTAAAATTCTTACAAATGACTGCTAATATTGGGCAAAAATTAGCTGATATTTCTGATAAGTTAGCGGCAATTTATGGTGAACTTAAAGCTGCTATGGATAAGAAATTCTCTGATTTTGCTAAGAAAGTTAAGAAGAAAATTATTTCTATATTTGAAATATTTAGTTCTAATAATGAATCAACAGACGATGAAAAAATATTAGCATACCAAAAACAACTTAACAAAATACAATCATTTCTCGAAGGAATAAACAAAGAACTCAACCACAAATACAAACAAATGGTTGAGAAAGATGTCGAAGCTTCCTTATCTGCATAACCAACAAATAGAAGGAATTAGATAGTGAATATTTATCAAGATCTAGAGGCACAACGATTACATAGAAACCAAACTAGAACACAAATCAAAACATCAAATTTAGTTAAAGAAGGAGTATTGGTAAATTCCAATGTTCCATTAAACGATTCTTACAATTCGATGTTGATTTCTGACTCAGTTGAGATGCCTAACAAGTTGTATGAAAGAAATACAAAAAAAGAAAAAGGTTTACTCCCAATAGCTGCAGCGACAACTGGGTTTATGGGGTTAGTTGCGGCAGGAACTGCACTTTTAGCAAAATCTGCTAAAGATACTGTGGAAGTTGATTTAGCTAAAAAACTTCCTTCTATGACAAGAAATGTTTGTATAAACGAAGAAATCAATCAAGCAATATATAGAATGGTTGCATCTCCTAGTAAAAAGGCAACAAAGGCAATGCTTGGTGTTGCAGCTATTTCATCAATGGGATTTATGGGTAAAACCTTCTGTGATGGGTTTAGAGATGTTTGGGTGAAGAAAAAAGAAGCTGATATCCATAAAAACTTACAAGAAAATCTTATCGCAGTAGAAACTCAATCTTTTGCAGGCAAATTACAGATTAATAGAAGTTTATTGGCAGAAAAAGCGAAAGAATTTTCAAAGGTATTGGCTGAAAACCCTGAAAAAACTGAAAACTTCAAAAGTCATCATATTCATTTCAAATCAAATAAGTCTAAAGATACTAATAACAAAAAACAAAAATCTTCATTCCTCAAAAATTTAGGTTATTTTGCTCTAGGGGCTGTATCTTTAGCAGCGATAGCAGGTTTTGGATATATTTCGATGAAAAATATTCGAAAAAGTGTTTCTTCGATGAAAGAAGGACGTGAAAAGGTTAAAGAATCAATCAACTTTATAATTGAGAGTATGAAAAATCATTCTCCAGAAACTCTTGGGGTTGAAGGACATAATGAAGCAAAAAAATTAAATAGTAATAACATAAAAAATCTGCTTGTATCAATGGACGCAACCCCTGAAGAAGTTGCAGAAACTGCAAAAAAAATGCACTGGCATAATGATGAACAACAAAAAGAATTTATTGAAGATACATTATTCACAATAAGAAAATCAACAGAAAAAGCTAACAGTGCTCTAGGTGGTTCAGGTGAAGACAGAAACACTTTCTATTCTCACGTTAATGATTATACTGCATTCTTCTATAACTGGATGCTTGATTCATCTAACAAACAATTCAAAAGTCTTTTCTTAGGAATAACAGGAGCTACTGCTGCAACATATTTAGGTAAAACAACAGGAGAAGCTATAAAAGATGTTCAGGTAAAAAAATATAATGCCGAAACAGAGCTTTCTCTACAACAAAGACTTGTTGCAACAGAATTAAGAAACTTCAAGTCAAAGAAAGAAGCATCTATTCAACCATTATGTGATGAGTTTTACAGACAAAAAGATAATGGAAAGCCTAAAGAAGAACTAAAGGTTATGGCTGATAGTATATTAGGAGAAATCAAAAACGGTCCTCCTTATGTATACTCATAAAGATTACAGTGACTAAGTGATTAAGTGACAATGGTATAAATATTTTTTATTATTTATAAAAAGGTAAAAATGATAAATTCACCGGTATTTAGACAATTCAAGCAACAACAACATTTCAAACCGATAGAACTCCCAAACGAGAATCGGAATTATTGTCTTGTTGATAAAAATAAGGTAGATTTCTACGTAAATCAAAGAGAAAAAGCTCTACCTCAGCTTGAAAATATTCTGAAAAAATCTAACGATGAAAAAGAGGTTACAGAAACCTTGTATATTGTTGATCAAATGATAGATAGCGGTGTCAAAGGTGTTGATAAAATGTACCCAACATTATCAAGATTTAATGATACAAAATCACCTAATATACAGACATTTCTAGCTGGAATTTATCGTAAAACAAAAGTTCCTGATGCCTTTGGTCCATTATGTACAATGCTTATACAAAACTCAATAAACCCACCTAAAACTCCTCAATATTTTAACCCAAATGAAGAAATCGGCGGAGCTATACTAAGTTATTTGGCATAAATATTACTGTTGCCCAACATTTATACTGCCTAAAATGCCAAGAACCATATCTTCTCTTAGGTTTCTTGATACTGAATAAAGTGATGAGCTAGCATTTTGTAATATTTGGTATCTAATAAAGTTAGATGATTCGTTTGCCATATCAACATCTTTTATTGTAGAACGTGAAGCTATAAGATTGTTCATTTTGATTGTTTGAGCATCTCTTACAGATTCCAAACGATTAATTGTTGCTCCTATATTTGTTAGTTGTTGCGTAACTTTTTCCATTAGTTTGTCTATTCTATCTAAACTTTCTAATGAACTTTCAACGCTTGAGATATCAACAGAAAAATCTATTATTCTAAGATCGATTGTGCTAGTGATATAGTTATCCTTACTTGAACCTATATCAACTTTTAATGTTATTTCAAATGGTTTTGGCGAGTTATCAATAACATTTTCTGCAATAGTATTAGTACCACCATCAACTAATGTATTGTTATTGCCTCCGCTACCGTTAACATGGTTTCTATCACCATCTGTAACAGTGAATTTATCATCTCCATTACCACCTGTGGCAGTGTTTTTATCTCCGGTTATTTTTATTTCGTTATCGCCGTTACCATTTGCTGTAAACTCATTTTCATCACCTTGGATTATGGTATTATTATTCCCGCCAGATGTTGTTATGTCATTATTATCACCTTTGACAATAAATTCGTCGTTTCCATCTCCTGTTGTTATTGTATTATCACTTGAGCCTATTTCAATACTGTTGTCACCTTTTCCGGAGTTGATATTATTAGAGCCTCCTCCTGAGATGCTTATACTATCGCTTCCGTTTCCTGTAGTAACTTTGTTATTAGAACCACCTGAGATATTAATTTCATTATCACCGTTTCCTGTGGTGACTGTATTGGAATCGGATTTTATGTTTATAGTGTTATCTCCTTCACCACCTTTTATGGTATTTGAAGTTCCACCATTTACATCAATAGTATCATCTCCTGTTCCACCTGTTACTGTGTTTTTATCCCCATTAATAGATATATTATTATCACCATTGCCTGTTGTAATATTATTTTTATCACCTGTTGCATCTATAATGTTGTTGCCTGTACCGGAATTAACTGTGTTGGAATCTCCTTTTATACTAACTTTGTCGTTTCCATCACCACAATTGAAACTATTGCTATCTCCATTTACGATAATACTATCATCACCTGTTCCTGCAGTTATGCCGGTGTTAAAGTCACTATCGATATATAATGTATCGTTTCCTGCTCCTGCATCTGCTCCTGAATAACCACCATTAGTTAATGTAATTACATCATCTCCATTTTCACCTAAGGCTTTTCCAAATCTACCGTTAAGTGTGATAATATCGTTTCCTTCTCCTCCGTGAATTTCTCCGTATGATGAATAATCAGAGATAGTGTCGTTTAAATCCCCACCATAGAATTTAATGCCGTCACCATATATACGTAAATTATGAGCTTTATCTTTTTGTGCTTCTATTGTTGTATTTTTTGCAGTAAATACTACTTCGCCTGTATCTGCTTGATAATATCCTTGAACGTTTCGTTCAATATTATCATTGTTTGTAATCTTGTATTCAAGACCATTTAGTACAATTGTTCTTGATTCTCCAGCTTTAAGGTTGAAGTCATATGCGTTACTTATGTCTCCAAATCCACTTAAAATTGTATTTCTTCCGTGGTCTTCAATTGTATTGTTTCCACCACCACCAACTAAGAACGCATTGTTTACTCCTGCATCAACAATGAATGCATTATCTCCACTACCACCGTCAACAAATTGTCCATAGTTTTCTCTTGCAGTTTCAGTTACGTGAAGAGTATCGTTGCCATCTTCTCCATAGACTGAATTTGAATAACCGCCAATAAATAATAAATCATCTCCTTTACCTGAGAATATTTCATTATTTACGTTATTTGCTGCACCTTTTGTAATAGTTATAGTATCTTTACCATCATATGTTACAACTTTATTAAATGTTCCTGTTACAGATATACTATCTCCAAGATTACCACCATAGAAATTAGTATTATTTGATACAATATTTAATTTGTTTTGGCCGGAATTTCTATCAACCATTGTGATATCTAAATTATATGCGTGGAATAATTTAGTAATTCCAGAACCATCAGTTTGTGCAACTAAAACATTATAGTCTGATTTGTTATTCTTAACTGTATATTGTATTCCATTTATGGTTACTGTTTGTGTTTCATTCGCTTTTAAAAATGCCCCTTCATTGCTTTTTCCTGCAACATTAAATATATAATTGTCTGATAAATCACCTGTTGCAGAGTTAGTTCCTGCACCAGCATCAACGCTGTTACTTGTTGCTGTTGTTTCAAAGTTAAATGTGTCTTCTCCGTCTTCACCAAATAATAAGTTTGAAGATGATTTTCCTACATTAAATATATCATCTCCCCCAGCACCAAAGACTCTGTTAGAAGATCCTCCAGTGAGGTCAAAATTATCTACATCATCTCCACCATATAAATAATTGGATGTACCAGCTGTTAAACTGAATGAGTTTTGTCCCTCATCGCCATAGATATAGTTTCTAGAACCTGAAATAATAAAACTATCATTGCCTATACCACCATGAATATTTTTGTTATCGCTAGATTTAACGGTAATTGTATCATCTCCGTCATCTCCATTGACAGTTCCTTTACCGCTTGATTCTAGGGTTATACTATCGTTGCCATTACCTCCACTAATGGTTGAAGTTCCACCTGTGGCTCTAATTACATCATCCCCATTGTTTCCATTTATTGTTGCGCTAACTGAAGTTGTAATGCTATCATTACCATCACCGCCATTAATTACGTTATTACTTCCTCTGGTTATAGAAATGCTATCACCAATATTCCCGCCATTATATGTTACATTAGAACCAGTTATTCCTATGTTATGTGAAACATCTGCTTGTCCAGTTATCTGAAAATTACTAGAACTAAATGTGATTTTTCCGTCAGTAGCTTTTTTGTATGTAAAAGTTGCTGTACTGTTGTTTTTGTTTGTTACTAGGTATTCTACATTATCTATTCGAATAACTTGAGTTGCATTTGCGGCAAATGCAAAAGAACCATCAACTCCATCCATGTTAATTGTATTATTGCCGCTACCACCATTTATTGTTGCAGTTTTTCCGGTAATATTAAATGTATCATCTCCGTCGCCGCCATTTAATGTTCCGCCAACGCTTGATGTTATTGTATCGTTTCCGGTTCCGGCGTTAATTATGTTGTTACTTTCTCCTGTAACAGAAATAGAATCCCCAAGATTTCCACCATTATATGTTATGCTGCCACCTGATATAATGATATTGTGAGATACATCTGATTGGGCTGTGATTTCAAAATTACTTGAATCAAATGTTAAAACACCTGTATCTTGATCCTTAGAATATGTAAATGTATTATTTGCAGTTGATTTATTTGTAATTGTGTATGTTACGCCATCAATAACAATATCTCTAGATTCTTTAGAGGTAAATTCTTCTGTACCATCAATTGTATTTGCTGCTGGTACAGGTTGATTTGCAGCTGGAGCTTTTGCCATTGCTGGCATAGCATTATAAGACATTGATTTTGTTAGTTGTGATATTTCTTCATCAATAGATTTTAAAGCATCGTTGAACGATACTGTATTTACTTCACTTTCATTATTTCTATTGTATATTGGTGTGTCATTAATTTTTACGCTTGCATTTGATATTCCAATTCTTTGAGCTGTATTATTGTTTGTAGTAGTTGTTGTTTTTTCATTTTTTCTGCCATCAAATAGGTTTAGGCCATTAAACTCTGTTGTATTTTTTATTTGTTCTATTTGTTCTACTATCTGATCTGCTTCTGCCTGTAATGCTTTTCTAGAATCCTCTCCATAAACTTCATTTGCAGATTGTTCTGCTAAATCTCTTAGTCTTTGGAGTAATGACATTATGTTATCAAGTGCGCCTTCTGCTGTTTGAAGTAGTGCTATTCCATCATCAACATTTTGTTGCACCATAATCATTGAAGATATTTTGGTTGATAAATTTTCCGCAACAAAGAACCCTGCAGCATCATCTTTAGCGTGGTTAATTTTGTATCCTGTTGATATTCTTTCAAGTGAATTATTAAGACCTATGGTGCTGTTTTCAAGGGTGTTTTGCAGTATTAATGCGCTTATGTCGGTTCCTATTGATATCATACGGAACCTCCATAATCGTATAGAATTAGGTAATGTATATTTGAACGACTAATCATATCCCCACAATATTCCTTTATAAAGTGGGAGGTAATTTTTGCATGCATAAATTTTGTAGTTTCTCTGTCAGAAACAATCCATTGTTCATAGAAAAACATTTTTGGTGGCCTTTGTGATAGTAAATATATTAAGATTATAACTTATATATATATTCCTTTCAATATCTATACTAGAATATATTAAAAAATGTTAATAAAAATTTATGAGTTATTTTTTCTAGTGTTAAATTTTTAGTATATCAATTTTTATGATTGTATCTTTATTATTAAATTCTTTTATTTGATTTACCCCTGTGATAGAATGTTCATATGGAAGTGATAAAGAATTTTCTAAAAAAGTTGGATAGAAGATATTTTTCTCGAATGCAAAAGAAACAAAAAATCTATCTTGGAGTTTTTGTTTGCATCGCACTTGTTTTATTTTGGGCATTTATAAGTGCTGGGGTTATTACTCATAACTTTAATCGTAATATCTTAAAAGGAAATACCGACCAGCAAGAATTAGATGTAAAAAGTATGATTTTGACCGAATCAAAAGAAGGTCAAAAATCTTGGGAAATTTATGGTGAAACAGGCGAATATTCAAGTGATCATAAAGTAGCAACCTTGAATAATGTTATAGGTAATTTTTATAAAGATAATAAAGTTAATATGAGTTTCCAATCATCAAGAGGTACTTATAATGAGGAAACTCGTAATATCGATTTGTATGAAAATACTTATGTAGTGTTAGAAAATGATATCACTGTTACTGCAGATCACGTTACTTATTATAGTGATTCAAAAATTATCACTGCAAATGGCCACGTTAAGATAAACAGACAAGGAACATTTATTGCAACTGCAGATGAAGCAGTTGTTAATTCAGATTTTAGTACGTTTAAAATAAAAGGTAATACAATAACAAAAATATATGAATCTAAAGATTCAAAAGGCTCACAAGCTTCGAAAGGGTTATAATGAATAAAAGAAAATTTTTAACGATAATATCATTACTATTTTTATTTTTGAGCGCTGTAACTATTGGTTCAGACTTAATTATTGAATCAAGAACTCAAACTTATTCTGAAAAAGATAGCTTAATTAAATTTTTAGGCGACGTAAAAGTTCGTTATGATGATATAACAATTGTTGGTGATAAGGCAGATGTATCAGTAACTAAAGATAACAAGTTAGATACTGCAACATTCCATGATAAACCTTATGCTTTTCAAATCCAAAATAACAAGAAAAGAGAAGTTAAAGCTAACATAATGAAATTTTCTTTATTAACAAAGGTATTAAGAGCAGAAGGTGATACACAAACTATCGTAACAGAAGGTAAAACACCAATTGCGATTATTAATGCTAATGAACAAGAATATGATACAAAAACAAATGTAATGACAGCATCTGGAACTGTATCTATTAAGTATCGTGATATGACAGCATTTTCAGATAAGGCAATTGTTAGAACTGATAAAAGTGGTAATGTAAAAAGACTTGATTTAGTAGGTCACGCAAAAATTAACCAAACTAAAAACCACGCTCAAGCTGATCATTTTATCTATACAATGGATACAGAAGAAATGGTTGCAATCGGAAATACTGTTACTACAACAGTAACAGATAATGGTTCTGAGTTCAAAGTTACTGCAAGATATCAACAATATGATAAGAAGAATAATGTATTTATGGGAAGTGGTAATGTTCAAGTTTACTACCAAGATTATTATGCAAAATCTCCAAAGATGACTTGTTATCCTGATAAAACTACTAAAAAAATTAATGAAGTTTATATGACAGGTCGTTCTATGATAAGACAAGATTTTAAAGAAATCCATGCTGATAAGATAAAGATTATAGTTGATCCTAAAAACTTTGAAGCAGTTGGAAATGTTAAAACTATTATCAAAGATATTGATTCAAATACAAAAGATAAAGATGGTAAAGACGGAGGATTCTTATAATGACACCAAAAACGGATTCTGCTTTAGAATTTTATAAACAAGGAAAATACAAAGAAGCGATTGACGTTTTTAGTACAATATTAGAGCATGACGAAGGTAATGCTGAAGTTTATAATAATATGGGCTTATGCTATGCAAAGCTAAATGATTTCGAACAAGCAGAAAAGGCATATAATAAATCAATAGAATTAAACCCTGCAATTCCTCAAGCTTATATAAATTTATCTGATTTGTATTACAAAAATAATGAATTAGGAAATTCTATCGGAACATTAGAGCGCGGAACTTATGAAATGGAAGATAATATGGTTTTAGCTCATATGTTAGCTAGAGTTTATCTTGATGATTCAAGATATGATATGGCAATTGTTGAATTAGAAAAAGTTTTAGATAAAGAACCTGAAAATTATGATGCTTATTATGATTTAGGTAGAGTTTATTTTGAACTTGGAGATTATGAAGCTGCGATTAGTAATTTCGAAAACGTTATTGAATACAAAGAAGATAATGAATTTTTATATTACTATCTTGCTCAATCTTATGAAGGAAACAATGAAATTGATAAAGCTATTTCTAATTATTTAAAAGCTATAACTGTTAATACTAAATTTGCAGTAGCGTATAAAAAATTAGGTGTTTTATTCTTAGCAAGAAATGATTTTGAAGATGCTATTGAGTATTTTGAAGATTATATGAATTTAGATATCCCAGAAGAGGAAAAAGACAACATTAAAAAACTTGTTGAGAGAATTAAAGCAAAATTATAAATTATGAATACAAAATATTGGGTTGCTTTATCTTCAATAGAATCTTTAGATTCAGTATTTATCCAAAAGGTTTATGAATATTTTGGAGATATTGAACGTGCTTATAATGCATCAAAAGATGAACTTTCTAATATAGAAGGCTTGAGTGTAAAAAAGACTGAATATTTTTTAGAAAATAGAGCAAAACAAAATATTGATGAAATTTATGATGCTGTTGAAAAACGAGGGATAAAAGTTTTAACATTTGATGATGAAAGATATCCTAAAATGTTAAAAGAAATTTCAAATCCTCCTATGGTTTTGTATTACAAAGGTGATTTATTTTCTTGTAATTTAGATAAAACCTTAGCTGTTGTAGGTTCAAGAAGGGCAAGTTTTAATGGTAAAGAAAGCTTGAAGAAAATACTTAACGGATTAGGCGGTACAGATATTTGTATTGTATCTGGCCTAGCATCAGGAATTGATACTTTATCTCATCAATTGGCAATAGATAATAATTTAAAAACGATAGGGGTTATAGCAAGTGGATTTGATTTTACTTATCCTGCATCAAATAAAAAACTATATGAGGATATCATTAATGGAAATGGGGCAATAGTTACAGAATATTATCCGACATTTGAACCTTTGAAATATAGGTTTCCTCAAAGAAACAGAATCGTATCAGGTCTATCTTATGGGACATTAGTAGTTGAGGCAGCATTAAAAAGCGGAGCTTTAATTACTGCAAATGTTGCATTAGAACAAGGACGAGAATTAATGTGTATTCCTGGACTTATTACTAACCCAAATACAGAAGGAATATATAAATTATTAAAAACAGGTGCGAGTTTAATAACAGAATCAGAAGATGTTTTGAATTCTTTAAACTGGGAAATTATAAAAAATAATGACAATTTTGAAGAATCAGATGATTTAAGCATTGACGAGAAAAAAATTCTTTATACAATAAATATAGAGCCAAAGAATTTTGATGAAATCCAAAATGAAACTAATATCCCTACAGATAATTTATTGGTTATGTTAACAACTTTGGAACTTAAAGGGAAATTAGAACAAATAGTTGGCGATAGGTATGCCATAATAAGATAAGAGGAAAGTTAATGAGTCCTGCAGCGGCTAAAAAAGAAGAAAAAGAAGTTAAAATGAAAGCTACAAAGTCATCAAAAAAAACAGATGATAATGGAAAGGTTTTGGTGATTGTAGAGTCGCCTGCAAAATCTAAGACTATTAAAAAGATTTTGGGTTCAAATTATCAAATTGAAGCTAGCTTTGGGCATATTAGAGATTTTCCTAAAAATGTTTTAGGTTTTGATGTAGAAAAAGATTTTGAACCATCATTTATCATTATTCCTGAAAAGAAAAAAGTTGTTACTAAATTAAATGAATTAGCAAAAAAATCAGATAAAATCTTATTAGCATCCGACCCTGACCGTGAGGGAGAAGCAATAGCATGGCACGTTAGACAGGTTTTGAATGTGCCTGATGATAAGATTTTTAGAATAGAGTTTAACGAAATTACTCCAAAAGCTGTTAAATATGCAGTTGAACATTCTCGCCAAATTGATATGGATAGAGTAAAAGCTCAACAAACACGACAAATATTAGATAAGCTTGTGGGGTATAAATTATCTCCTGTTTTATGGAAACAGCTAGGTAATTATCATTTATCAGCAGGTAGAGTTCAATCTGTTGCTTTGCGTATGATATGCGAAAGAGAAGATGAGATTGAAGCATTTGTACCTGTAGAATACTGGTCTGTTACAGTTAAATTAGAAAAAGACGGCAAAGTGTTTGATGCTGAACTTGTTAAATTTGAAGATGAAAAAATTGAAATCGAAAATGAAGAACAAGCTCAGAAAATAAAAGAATATTTAGAAGATAAAACAAAAGAATACATTGTTTCAAAAATTACAAATAGAGAAACAAAACGTAAACCGACTGCTCCTTTTATTACATCAACATTGCAAAGAGAAGCAAGTTCAAAGTTGGGTTATGGCGTTTCTAAAACAATGCAAATTGCTCAAAAATTATATGAAGGTATTGAGCTTGAAGAAGGTTCTGTGGGTTTAATTACTTATATGAGAACCGATAGTGTGAGAATATCTGATGATGCTCAGGCTATGGCAAAAGATTTTATACTTAATAATTATGGAGAAAAATATTATCCTGAAACTCCTAATAATTATGTGAAAGCAAAGAAAAATGTTCAAGATGCTCACGAAGCAATCAGACCTTCATATCCAGAAAGAACACCTGAAAGTATAAAAAAATATTTAACTCCTGAACAATATAAGTTATACAAACTAATTTGGAATAAGTTTATGGCATCTCAAATGTCAAATGCTGTTGTTGCAAATAAATCTGTTGAAATAACTTGTGGAGATTATACTTTAAAAACAGGAACAAGTAAGGTTTTATTTGACGGATTTTTAAAATTATATAATGATTCAGATGATGCTGAAGAATTATCTAAAATTCCTGATTTAAACAAAGATGACAAGTTAGAGTACAAAGAAGTTTTACCAAAACAACATTTTACTCAACCACCTCCTAGATATAGTGAAGCATCTTTAGTTAAGGCTTTAGAAGAATATGGAATTGGTCGTCCATCTACTTACGCATCAATTATTACTAAAATTCAGACTCGTAAGTATGTTGAAAAACAAGATAAAGCTCTTGTTCCAACATTCCTAGGCAGAACAGTTTCTAAACAGTTAGTAAGTCAATTTACTGATATTATGGACTACGCATTCACTGCAGGCATGGAAGAAAAATTAGATAAAATTGCGGATAAAAAAGCTGTTTGGAACAAAGTTTTGAAAGAGTTTTATGATCCATTTATGGATAATGTAAATGATGTAATGGCAAACGCAGGCAGAATTAAAATAGAAAGCGATGTTACTTGTCCTAATTGTGGAAGAAAAATGTTAATAAGAACAAGTCGTTTTGGAAACCAGTTCTTAGGATGCTCAGGTTATCCAGAGTGTAAGACAATATTGCCAATGAATGTAAGTGGAGAAAATCCTCAACCTGCGGAACCGGAAAAAGCAGAAGAAAAATGCGAAAAATGCGGTGGCGATATGATTATCAAGACCGGTCCATATGGTAAATATCTTGAGTGTCTGGCATGTCAGAATAGAAAAAGCTTTGTAAAATCAACAGGCGTGACTTGTCCAAAATGTGGAAAAGGTCAGATTGTTGAAAGAAAATCAAAATACGGAAAAGTATTCTATGGCTGTAACAAATATCCTGATTGCGATTTCGTATTATGGAATGAACCAACAGGAGATATTTGTCCGGAATGTAAATCTTTGATTGTAAAAAGAATTACAAAAAATGGTGAAAAATTAGAATGTTCAAATCGTTCTTGTAATTATAAACCTGAAGAAAAAAAAGAAGGTGATGATAACAATGTATAAATTAGGAATAATCGGTTATCCTTTAGG
>CALUUV010000051.1 GCA_944324055.1 Candidatus Gastranaerophilales bacterium
CATTAATTTACTCAAGGATTTTAAATCCTTTTCTTTTAATACTCCCATTTTTTTAGCATCTTCAATATCACGACCTAGATATGCAATTTTATCAGATAATTTTACAACAACACCTTCCCAAGTATAAGGCTCAACTTGTGCCGGTTTATTTATTGTTTTTAAATCAATAAATTCTTGTCTTGGCATAATAAAGTTTTGGTTAACTTCTCCACAATGATTTATTATCCCATCCCTTACAGCATAAGTTAAATCCAAATTCTTTTGTTTGCCTTTGCTATTTTCAAGCAACAATACATCATCAACCATATGTAAGCTATTTTTTTCATGCCAGAATTTTGGAAGTTCTTTTTCTTGGGCTATTTTATTAATAGCTTTTTCACCATCGTGTCCAAATGGTGAATGCCCAATATCATGACCTTGTGCAATAGCTTCTGCCAAATCCTCATTAAGCCCTAATCTTCTGCAAATATTCTTTGCAATATCAGATACCAGCATTGTATGCGTACTTCTAGTTGATACCATATCATTTTGAGGATTATAAAAAACTTGTGTTTTATAACGTAACCTATCAAAACCTTCAGAATACATTATACGATTTTTATCCCGTTCAAATGGAGTTCTTACATCATAAGGCTTTGCTTCTAATGGTTGCTCTCTTTTTATAGCATTATCCCATTTACGATTGTTTTCATCCATTGCCTCTTGCTTAAACAATGATTGCCTTGATTGAAATAACAAGTTGTTATGAGAATCCAACACACGCATATTTTAGTTATAACATTATTTATTTTTTTTTCATTAGTTATATATATTTTTTTTAATATTTCTTAATTAAATCCTAAATTAGTCTTGTCAGAAATTTAAACAACAATTATAATGTGTGAGTTAGTGATATTAGGGTTTGTGTTATATGAAAAGTAATTTAGCGATTACTCCTATTACTTACAATCTTCCTAGGAATTTGTATTTTGGAAGTTCAAATAACAATGACTCTTATCAAAATAGAATTCCCAAACCAATAGTCAAAACCCCTAAAAAAGACCATCCAGTTGCATTGGAAGATGTATCTTTTTATGTTGCAAATAAAATTGCAATGGATGCCAATAAAATGGGATTATCACGAACAGAGTACCTAATGCAAAAGATAAAATCTCTATCGTATATCCCACAAGTTCCTGCAGTTCCAAGCAAATCCGCAATTGTTGGAAACACTAAAGCAACAACTCTTATTGATGGAGAGCAAATATTTGATAAAACAGTTGAATTTGTAAAAAGTGCAAAAGAGTCCATTCAAGTTGAAATGTTTGAGTTTCAAAACCCTAAAATTGATGGGCATAAATGGCCAGCAAATGGGGCAGAAGCAGTTGGTGGTTATGACCAACATGCCAGCTTATTACCAATAATAATTAATAAGAAAAAAGAAAATCCTAATTTAAAAGTTCAGGTTATTTTAGATGCTCACAAATGGTACATCAATGGAAACAATGAAAGAGATAGACACTACAACAATATGGATATGATTAAGTATCTAAAAGAAAATGATATTGATGTAGTTCCATATCCAAGAGCTGCTCAAGGCGGTGCAGCATTACAACACGTTAAATTAGTTGCTGTTGATGGCAAAAAATTAATTATTGGAGGTATGAACTGGGGAAACCATTCCAATGCAAACCATGATGCTTGTATTGCATTAGAAACATTACCTAATAAGAAAAATTCAGAAGTCGATAATATTATAGAAGATATTTTTAATAAAGATTGGAAATTCTCTTGGCAAAGATTAGGTAGAACCAAAATGGTTTCAGGGCCTTTATCAGAAGATGACCAAAAATTTTATAAAGGATTAAATAAAGAAATAAAACAAGAAAATATTGATTATATGAATACTGTCGGTGTTCTCTATGATAATGAAAAAGATAAAAACAGATATGACGAAAACGACTTAAGCAAGCTTGATATTATAAAAAGGAATCCAGTAGAAAACCCAGCAATTAAAATTCTTGCAACAAAACCTCGAGAATTAGCTTATGTAAATGAAGAAGGGAAAGAATCAACAAGAGATTATCTTTTAAACAAAGTAAAAACAGCTAAAAAACTAAGAGCAGAACTTTTTGTAATTTCAGACAAAGAAATTATTCAAAATATAATAACAAGAACAAAATCAGGCGAACTTGATGCAAAAATAATTGTCGATCCATCTATTATAAAAGAATTTCCATATTGCAATAAAGCATATCAAGATTTAGTCGAAAATGGTGTAAATATTAGAGAATATAAAACAGATGAAAAAATTAACCAAAGACTACATTCAAAATGGGCGGTATTTGATGATAGAGAAGTTTTAATTGGATCTACAAACTGGTCAGCAATGGGACTTAACCAAAACCTTAAAAAAGGTGAAAGAGAAGATTATGAACTCTATACTGAAAAAATTAATGAAGAAATTAGAGAGTATTTAAAAACAGTCTCTGAAACAGAAAAAGAAGTTGGAATTCCACCAGTTAATCGTAAAAAGTTAGATTATAAAGAATTATATGTAAGACGAGCAAAGATTAAAAAAGCTCTTAAAGATATCAACCAAAATGGAGAAGCAACTATCACACTTCAAAAGAAAGATTATCATTTTACAGAAAAAGATAAAGGCAAACTTGCTACAATCAAAGGCTACTATAAAATTATGATTGATAGAAATAATGCCAAAGAAAAATATAAACGAGGAAATAATGAAGTTGCAATAGCTTTTGATAAACCTATTTTAGCAAATGTATTCAATCAACAGTTTGAGAGAGATTGGAAACATTCAGAATCTGAATATGAAAAAGTGAAAAATAGATTTTACGAAACACAAGAAGCAACAGAAACAGGTAGCAAATTGGATTTAGTGGGGTAAATTAGTTATGAATATTCAAACAAATTTAATATCAAACTATTATGCACCAATCGCTAATAAACCTAAAAGCGAAAAAATAAAACCTGTATCAAATCCTCAAATTAAACAATTATCAAATCATTACTATCCACCTGTAAGTATGACATTTAAAGGTCAATGGTTTGAAGATAACTATATAAAAAAAGTAAATGACAAAAAGTATCAAGGCACAGGCTTGATGCAAGATGGAGTTTGGTTTGATTTCAATAAAGTCGGTTGGAAAAATTTATCAAAAGAACCACTTGATTGGAATACCGCAACAGAAACAGATTTTTATGTGTTTCAACATGCAAATGCTCTAGCCGAAACCAATGATACAAGCTGGGTTAAAAGATTTAATAAATATAATGTAACTAAACCATTAGCAACTTCTCATTCAATAGATTCTAGAGAAGTAAAAGAACCACCTGCAAAAAATCTTTATGAAAAACCGACTGATGATATTTCTTTTGCAACAAACTTGAAAGAACTAATGAATATGTCAAAACATAAATCATTAGATGTTCCAATTACAGACAATAATGGAAAATTAATTATTGATTGCGTTGTTTTTGATACAGAAACAACAGGGACTAATACTGACGATTATTCAAAACCACTAGATAAAATAATACAAATTGGTGCTATTCAAGTAAAAAATGGTGAGGTTGTAAAAGACAGTGGATATAGCCAACTAATTAATCCTAAAATGCATATCCCTGAAGGAGCTTCAGCAGTTCACGGGATTTATGATGAAGACTTGAAGGATGCGCCAGTTATGGAACAAGTCTTAAAACCTTTTGTTAATAATTACCTAAATAAGAAAAATGGTATTATTGTTGCATATAATTCAAAATTTGATATCAAAATGCTAAACAACGCAATAAATGAACACAATGAATATTCAGATGAACAGCTTAAACCTAAACGAGCATATAAAGTTATTGACCCATTTATTTTGCAACAAAGAATTCATCCATATCTGGGTGCAAGAAAAAGATTATCGGAACAATATAAATTTTTATTCTGTAAGAATTTAGATGATGCTCACGATGCTTTTGCAGACGTAAAAGGAACAGTAAATGTTCTTAAATATGATTTGTATTATTTAAGTGAAAAAAGAAAAGATAAAACAAAACCTCTAACAATAAGAGATGTTCTTTTATTCCAAAACGGGGTTGTACCTAAAAATCTTGATATGAAATTAGATCATCAAGGATGTAATGCTGATGTTAATTTTAGAACATCTTATCGATTAGAATCAGTAAATGTTACAAACTATTTTACCGGATACAAGATTACAAAAGATAATTTAGAAAAAATTAAAGATGAGATCGGCGAAGAAAACATCAAAAAATTAAGAAATGAAGATTTAATTGATGAAGATATTGACGTTAAAAAACAAAATGGATATCCAATTAACCCAAATGAAACAAAGATTTTAAATAAAACAGGCGGAGTTGAGAATGCTTTCTATGTAATGAAAAACAACTTTATGAAAGTTCTTGATTTTGCTGATATAAAAGGATATAAAGATAAGCCAAAAGAGGTTATAAAATACATAATCGCAGAAAATTCAAAACAATATATTAATGAAGATTCAATTGATTTATGGGTAAAAAATCCAAACCCAAAAGATATAAAAGCAGGAAATGATTTACCTGTATTTAAAATTTCTCAAAGAGTAATGCAAGAAGAAGGGTAAAGGGCTGATGAGGCAATAAAAAAGCCAAATTAATATCTCTTTACAAAAATGCTTAGTTTAAATGTAAATATATTAAACCTGTTGACAAGTATTACCCAAGTGACTATAATAAACTAAACATTTTTAGGAAAGGAATTAATTATGGAAGAAAATAACGCATTTATTGAGAAATTTACAGAAGAAAGCAATCCTATTGGAAAAAAACTATTCATTATAATACTATTTTTATTATTATTGTTAATACCTTTATTTTGCGTAGAAAATACTATTAGTGATAGAGAAAGTTTCAAAAATGAAGCTGTTGGTAAAGTTGCTACATCTTGGGGACATCAACAAACAATTATGGCTCCAGAATTACGATTAAAAAATGGAGAAACACTAAAACTTTATGATTACAATATTCAATCAAAAATTAAAACAGAATATCGTAAAAAAGGTATTTTTAAAATTCCTGTTTATACTACAGAAGTAGAGGCTGATGGCTCATTTATCAACCCTGGAAATATCAAAGAAAATGCAACATTAATACTTAACGTTTCTGATATCAGAGGATTTATTGGTAAAAGAACAAAATCATTAAATGGTAATAGTTCTGGAATTATCAATTTATCTAATGCTCCTAAAATAATACCGTTCAAAACTCAATATACTTTAAGAGGGATATGCGGTATTAGCTTTAAAGTTGGCGGAATTAACAACAATATTAGCGTAGAAGGTAATTGGAAAAATACAAGCTTTGAAGGAGATTTTTTCCCATCTGAAAAAGTTACTAATAAAAATGGATTTAAGGCAACTTGGAATATTGCAGAAGTGCAAGATATAAATAACTCTTGTGACATCATGTTTTTAACTCCCGTTGATAGTTACAGAATGACTGTAAGATGTATTAAATATGGATTCTTATTCATTGCATTGACATTCCTTGCATTTTTCTTATTTGAAATGGCATCAAAAATAAAACAAATACATCCATTCCAATATACTTTAATTGGTTTTTCAATGATTATATTCTACATGTTACTTTTATCAATGTCTGAATTTATTCACTTTGGATTAGCTTACTTTATTGCAACAATAATGACTATATCTGTAATTGGAGGCTACACTTATTTTGTTTTGACAGATAAAGATAAAATTATGGCAAGAACTATTTCAGGAATACTAGCATTACTATACACATATTTATATACAGTATTAAATTTACAAGACTTTGCTCTTCTAATAGGTAGCCTTGGATTATTTGTTGCAATTATTGCAATTATGTATTATACAAGAGATATAAAATGGTATAAGGATTAATTATGAAAAAAATATTAATAGGTCTAATTATTTTATTTCTAGGATGCAATGTTTTCGCAGATACCAAACAACCTACTATTAAATTTAATGGAACCACATATACTTTAAAATATAGTTCATACTCTAAAGCAACAAAATCATATATGAATGAATATTTTAAAGGAAATGAAAATGGAGACAATTGGACAGATTTAATAGGAGTATATTACATAAAAGCTTATAATAAACCTTTAGATTATGCTAAAGACCTAGCAACTGCAGCTAGTAAACAAACACCATTAGATACACAAGTTATGTATAACGAAAAAGACAATATCGCTATTGCAAACTTTATGTTAATCGGAGAAACAGAAAAAACTAGATATTTAGAACAAAATATTTTCAAAGCTGAAAAACCTATCGATAAAAAAGGAATCGTTGCAATACAATTTGCACATAAATATCCTTTAAACAACAAAGACGAAGCAATGAAAATGAAAGCAGTTCTTCCTGAAAATCAAAAGAAATGGCTTGAAAGTATAAATAAAACAATCATCCCAGAATTAGTAGAAAAAGAAATAAAAACATGGTAAAAAAAATGGTTCTTATAAAAGAACCATTTTTTCTTATTAATCTTCTAATGATTGATAACCTGATTTATGAGATTTTAGTGTAACTCCTCTTTTTGAAGTTTGGATAAACTCAATCATATCATCAACATATTTATTTTGAGGCAATTCTTTTCTGATTTTTTCAATTGCTTGAGAAGTATTATATTCATCAGAAATAAGAAGTTTAAATGCTTCATTAGCAACAGTTCTTTCTTCTTGAGAAACACCTCTACGTTTAAGTGCTACTACATTCAATCCACGTGGAACAGGTGGACGGCCTTCACCTTTAGAATATGGAAGGATATCTTGACGAGCAGCAGAGAACCCACTAATAATTGCCATTTTACCAATTCTGATATTTTGATGGAATACACTCATACCACCAACAAAAGCACCAAAGCCAACATGAACGTGTCCGCCAAGGGTAACTAAGTTAGCTAAAATAACTTCATCTTCTAACACACAGTTGTGAGCAACGTGAGAACCAACCATTAATAAACATTTTTTACCAACTCTTGTTGTAAAATCTCCACAAGCTGCACCTCTATGTACTGTAACATTTTCTTTTATGATAGTACCATCACCAATTACAACCTTAGTTTCTTCACCTTTATAACCTAAATCTTGAGGTTCTGAACCAATTGTTGCAAATGGAGAAATTGTACATCCTTCACCAATTTCTGCATATTCAATGTATGCATTTGCAATTACTCTTGTTTTTGAACCAATTTTAACATTTTTACCTATAACAACATTAGGTCCTATAATTGCATCTTCTGCTATTTGTGCTGAAGGATCAATTATTGCGGTTTTATCTATCATAAATCTCTCTCCATATTTGTAATCTTAACATATCTAGTATATTACAAATAAAGAAAATTCCTGATTTATTTATATTATTTTAATATGGTTGAGAATTATGTTATTATTTTTTTATGAACAAAGAATTGGTTGTTGAAATAATTGAATTATCTAATTTAGGAGCAGGAGTTGCTAAACAAGATGGAATGGTCATTTTTGTTGAGAATACTTGCCCTGGAGATACTGCTAAAATTCAAATTATTAAACAAACAAAAAACTATGCAATTGGGAAATTACTTGAAATTATAACACCTTCACAACATAGGATTACTCCAATATGTCCAATGCAAAAAGTATGTGGCGCCTGTCAAATTCAATTTATTGATTATAAATATCAACTAGAATTAAAAAAGAAAATAGTTGAAGATTATGCTGGAGTAAATAGAGATAAACCTAAAATTAATGTCACTGTTGGAGATACAATCCCATCACCACAAATCAAAGAATTTAGACACAAAATTCAATATCCGATTTCCGAAACTAAAAATTCGAAAAGAATAATTGCTGGATACTACAAACCAAAATCTCATGAGATTGTTAATATCAAATATTGTCCAATTCAACCTAAAATATGCGATGAAATTATTGAATACATAAGAGAGAAAGCTTCTCAATACAATATCTCTGGATACAACGAAAAGAAACATTCTGGAATTTTAAGACATGTAGTAATTAGAGTTTCAAATAATACTAAACAAAATTTAATTACACTAGTAGTTAATACTACAAAACTTTCCCAAAATATAATTCAGTTTGCAAATGATATTTTCAATAATTTTAATGAAGTAGCAGGTGTATGTGCTAATTTCAATAATAAAAAAACAAATTTAATTTTGACAGATAAAACAGAATTGATTTGCGGACAAGATTACATTGAAGAAAAACTTTGCGATATTACTTTTAGAATCGGTGCAAATACTTTTTTCCAAGTAAATCCTCAAAGTGCTGAAAATATTTTTAATTATGTAAAAAGCTATATTAAAGATAATTTTATAAAACCAACAATCTTTGATGCCTATGCAGGAATTGCTACATTCGGAATTGTAATGAGTGATATTGCTCAAAAAGTAGTTAGTGTTGAAGAAAATAAAGATTCTATAAATATAGCCAAAGATGTTTTGAAAATAAATAATATTAACAATGTTGAATTATATGCTATGGATACAGCCAAATATCTTGAAAATACCACCGAAAAATTTGACATAACAATACTTGATCCACCTAGAAAAGGCTGCAGCCAAGAATCATTAGATAGAACTCTAAAAGTAACTAAATCTAAAATCATTTACGTTAGCTGTAACCCACAAACTCTTATTAGAGATTTAGAATACCTAATATCAAAAGGAGCTAAAGTAAGTTTCATTCAACCTTTTGATATGTTTTGTCATTCGTATCATGTAGAATGCGTAACAATTATAGATGTTCCATAAACAAGCTTATTTTTTTACGGGCATATTTTGATTGATAAACTGGATAGTCTTGTTACGACATTGAGTATCTAATTTCAAAATCATCATTCCATTTGTATTCAAATCAGTATTATTAATTACAAATTGTCCCTTTGCAAATGTCTTTAACATTACTTCTTCACAAACAGAAGTTTTATCTCTTCTACTACACATTACTAAAATAGGAGTATTTCCAAGTTTATAATCAAATATATTTAGGCCTTTTATTTCTCTTGCTGGAGTTAATAAAACCATTGCTTTTGGTTTCGGATATAAAAATTGTGCTGCTAAAACGCCAGTATTAGCACCAATATCACCACCAATTATTGCATACTCATTAAATGATGCCTTTTTAGTAGTATGTTTTGTCTGATTAATAATCGCTAAAACATCAGAAGGATAACGTTTATACACTTTAGGTGTAAAATACGTCCAAGACTTCATTCTTAATTTTGCATCCTTATTACTCAATCCATGACCACGCAAGTCAACTAATAAGACTGCATAACCTTGTTTTAAAAATGTATCTGGTAAACTTCCCCATTGAGATGATGAATAACCCAAAGAATGTAAAAAGACAACTGTTGGATATGTTTTACCCTTTACTCCTTTAGGAGTTCTTGGATACATTAATTTAGCTTTCATTATATGAGAATCTTTTGTTGTAACTTCAATAATCTTTGTAACATAAGGTTTTTTCTTCTTAGTTGTTGTAGCAGCAAATACTCCTGATACAGCAAAAATCATTAAAAATATTACAACTAAAAACTTCTTTAACATTTAAACTTCCTCTTTTTATAAATTTCAAACAAATTATAGCATAATTATTAAAAAAATGTTACAATTGGATAAAAAAAGAGCAATAATTTTAGGATAAACGCGTTATTATATATATAATATATACTATTTAAATATTTATAGGAGTTATTATGACTGTAGCACTTGATTCAAATGTAGTTTATCTTAAGGACAGATTAAATATTAATACTAGCCGTATGAACAACTACGCCGAAAAATCTGTCGATGAAATTATTAAAGAAGAAGCGAAACAAGGAAATCAAACTGCAGTAGAATATAAACGAGAATTATTTGGTAATGCTGATGAATTAATTAATGGATTCAAATTAGATGATCCTAATAACAAATATAATGTCATCAGCGCAATGAATGATGAGCAACAACAAAAACTATTACCAATGCTTGAGTCTGAAGATATGGTTTTAGGGCTAAACTTCTTTACTGAAGAAAAACTTCTTAAAATGTTTAATGAAGTGCCTCCTGAAGACGCTGTAAATGTCGCATTAGGAACTTTTTCACTTGAGCAAATTGTTATGATGCTTCCAATGGAACAACTTGAAAAATTCTTCTACAAAGATGAAGTAGAAAAAGAACAAGTTATCAAACAATTAGAAAAAATGCCTCCAGAAATTTTAATTCAGATGATTGAAAGTATTACTGGAGAACCTGCTGACGAAACAGATTCTATGGCGCTGATACAATCAATTGCATCATTACCAGACAATCAATACAAAGAAACAATGGCAAACATTGATCCTAATGTTCAAATGCAATTAGTATATCAAATGGCACATGATGATAAACGAGTTTTAGAATTATTTGATAACACTGCTTATATAGGAATGTTACAACGATTACAAAAACCAGATATTGTAAAATCAATGATTGGCTTAAGTGATGAATCGTTAAGAAACATGATGACAGAACTTCCTCCTGACTTATTTGCAATTGTAGCAACACAAGTTGATACAAAAGAACTTGCAAAATTCTTAATGGAAGATTGCCAAAATGTACTTGAAAAATTAGGAAACAGATAACTATAAAACCTATAGTTCTTCTTTGTCCTAGCCTTCTGATAAAGAATCTAGAAGCATTTGCAATGCACATTGAGCAAATTCTTGTTTCATTCTGATTCTGTTATATTTAGGGTTCAGTTTAAACTCTTGTACTATTGATTTATATCTGTTTGTAATACCAACATACATCAAACCAACAGGTTTATTTGGGGTTCCTCCTGTAGGACCAGCAATACCTGTAGTTGAGATTGCTATATTAGCTTTGGTTTTACGGTATAAACCTTCAGCCATTTCTCTTGCACATTGTTCACTTACTGCTCCATATAACTTCAAAGTATCTTCTTTAACATCTAGAAGAGCCATTTTTGCATCATTTGAATATGTCACAAAATTAGCTTTAATATATTCAGAGCTGCCAGACACATCTGTTAAACGAGAGCTTAAAAGCCCTCCAGTACAAGATTCTGCAACAGATATAACTAAAGAGTGAGTCTTTAAAATTTCTGCTATACTTTTTTCTAAATTTATATTTCTTTTAAATCTATTAAATATCATAAAATAAATTTATTTCAGTTAAAAAATAATGTCAATATGTAAAAAGAATGATTATATAAAAAATTGGTATATAATATTTTTATGATAGAAACAGAACAACAATTTTTAGATAGAAGACCTCAAAGATTATGTAAAATGTGTGGAAAATGTTGTCGAGTAGTAACAGCATCAATTCCTTATGAAGAGATGAAAAAAAGAGCAGAAGAAGGCGACAAAGAATCATTAGAATTTTTAGAACTTTTTGAGCCATTTGAATCTGTTGAGGCAGCAAAAGCAGTCGATAAAGAAATTGTTGAAAATATCCCAGACTACGAAAATAGAACTTTTTATACTTGCAGATTTTTAAAAGGAAATTTATGTTCAAGATATGAAACACGCTTAGGAGTATGCAAAAGATTTCCTAGTTCACCTTGGGCTGTTTACCCTCCTGGATGCGGTTACGAAGGCTGGTTATTCGTTGAACGAGAAAAAATCATGAAATATGTTCGAGGTTTAAAGGAAGAACAATTGAAATATAAAATGATGTTAAAAACAAACCCTGAACTTAAAGAAAAACTAGAACAGTTAATCTCAGCCATAGATGAAAATATAAAACTATTTGCTAAATATGGTTCTGAAAAATGGTAGGGCTGTGGTAAATATATTGAGCTTTACCTTAGTCTACTCATTTGAAGTGTGGTATGGTGGAGTAAATATATTTACTCGTTTTCTATAATTAGTAATAAATATAGTTGGCTAATAGCAAAATAATAATATAGTACTAATTATTCCCAATAAACTTTTTTGCCATTAATCATTTCAAGAGACCTTAGGTCATTAATTTTATTATCACCTAAATTTAGTTTTCCGGCAATTTTTTTCAATTTTTTTAAGCTTGTTAAACTTGAACCATCTAAATTTAAACTTGATGATACTTCTGATACATTCTGCATTAAAGCATTTTCATCAACGCCTAAATCGAATAGCGTATATTGAGCATTATATTTTGGATTATATTCAGAAATAATATATGTACCATCAGGAGCATTTTCAACATTTATATTCAATAGTTTAAATACACCTAAATAATCGTTATTTTTTTGTAAATCTGCAATTTGTTTTCTTAAATTATCAAATTTTGGTTTAGCATTTAAAGCCGTTTCAATATCTCTTTCTTTGCCATTATAATTATTTTCTTTCGCCCAATTAGCTATTATTTGAGAATAAGCTACTGGGACAGTTGAATCTTGATTATAACGTTTTTGAATTTGAGTTATTGTTCCATCTGTTTCATTGATAGCCACTTGAGAATTACCATTTTTATCAACAAAGAAATGTAAATTTCCACCTTGTAAATAGCCGTGAGCATTTTCAAATCTTAAACACCAACTTGAACCCTCTGCCAATGCTTGAACCATTGCAATATGTTCATCATAATTAGGCTCACCTTTTTTACTTCTTGGTATTGTTACCCATTTTCCTTCAATACCATCAAATAAAACTTCTTGAGTTGTATATTTATTTATTGCTTTTTGTTTAGTTTGTTGAGCATATATTTTACTAAAAGACACTGAGCTATTTTGTTCTAATAGCGCATTATATGTTGCTTCAAAACTTTCATGTGTTACTGCAGGAGGAGTTACAGCATTATTTGGACGCATTTCTTTTGTTATACCATCCATTACTAATAAATGTACAAAAACATCATCTTTATAATTACTTTCTTCTGTTAAATATTTATACCAATTAGCTATACCTTCTTTTCTTGCTGCATTATATTGGGCATAATTACCTGTTGCAACATAATTAGGGTTATTTTCAAAATCTATTATTTTATCAAGTCTTTCTTTTGCCCAAGCTTTGAATCTTTCAGGATTTCCCCAGATATTTTGATCTATTTCAGTTTTAAACTTATTTAATACAATTTTTTCAACCCCAACAATACTATCTAGCGAACGAAGTTTAAATGTTGGAACTTCAGCTGGTTTTACATTTTGAGCTTTTACTTCAACTTTTGCTTTTGCTTTTAATGCTTCTAAATCATAATTATTTGCTATTAAATTATTTTTTATTTCTATTGGTAAATTATCTATTCTTGAAATTAAATCTTCTCGCACTTTACCATTTATACGAGATTTTAATTCAACTTCTGACATATTTTTCACTGCAGATAAATTGGTAGCAAGTTTTATATCATCTATACCAGATTGTTTTAAAACTACTATATCTTTTATAATATCAGGCCTAAATATTCCATTCATATTTGATAATGGGCTACCTGTTGCAATATTAAATATATTCTTAATTTCTTTAACTGGAACTCCTACTTGAGCTAAAGCACAAACGGCTTCTAATTTTGTTTTATCAACAATTCCGTTTTCTTGAGCCATTTTTACATAATTAGGAGCCATTTTTGGATGAACACCTAAAGCGACTAATTGGCTTTCTGCATTTACTATATCTTCAGATTTTGCAGATTCTATTTCTGTTTTTACAACTTTTGCTTCTTTTGATTCTTTTTTATTTATATTAGCCTCTTTTTCAGAATTTAATTTTAACTGAGTTTTTGACAATTCATTTATACTCTTTAGATCTAAACCATTATCTAAATTTGTATTTAACCAATTTCTTAACTCTGGTCTTTCATATATATTTTTAAAATCATCATAGTTTTCTTTTTTATCAATATATTTTGCAATACTCGCTATATGATTACTATTTAAAGTTTGATCATTATACAAATCTTTTATCATAGCTAATTTTGCGTCATCAAATCTAACTGCAGATAATATAATGGCAATATCTTGTTGAGGAACTTTTTTATCTTCATATAATTGCCTTGCAAAATTTAAATTCTTTTCATTTGTATTTTCAACTATTTTTGAAATATGTGCTTTATCAAAATCTTTATCATTACATAAATCTCGTGCAAAT
>CALUUV010000052.1 GCA_944324055.1 Candidatus Gastranaerophilales bacterium
CTTGTGGCTCAGGGGTAGAGCACTCCCTTGGTAAGGGAGAGGTCACGAGTTCAAATCTCGTCAAGGGCATTTTTGAACTCAGTGAGTGTTGAAAATTTGATAACTAAATATGGGTAGGTGCCCGAGTAAGCCCGAAGGCCCGGAACCTGAAAAAAATGATTAAGTATCATTTTTTGAAGTTAAGTTGGTAGTTAGTCCTGCCACTCGGAGCACATACACGAATAGTCAAACTATGTTTGACAGTAACAAATAAATTGAAAATTTAATATGGGTAGGTGCCCGAGTGGCTAAAGGGAGCAGACTGTAAATCTGCCGTCGCGAGACTACGGTGGTTCGAATCCACCCCTGCCCACCACTTTTAAAGAACTCCGCAAGGGGTTCTTTTTTTATGCAGGGGTGTTTCTCGCCACCGTGGTGGTTCTCACTCCCTCCATTGCCTTTGGTTTGGTTTGTTATTTTAATATATGCTTCCACGCAAAACAATACTTAATTGTTTTGCTGTACGGCAACGGAGTCCTTACCCCTGCCCACCACTTTTAAAGAACTCCGCAAGGGGTTCTTTTTTTATGCAGGGGTGTTTCTCGCCACCGTGGTGGTTCTCACTCCCTCCATTGCCTTTGGTTTGGTTTGTTATTTTAATATATGCTTCCACGCAAAACAATACTTAATTGTTTTGCTGTACGGCAACGGAGTCCTTACCCCTGCCCACCACTTTAAAGAACTCCGCAAGGGGTTCTTTTTTAATGTCTTAATTCCAATGAGTTTTTTCTTCTGTTGGATTTACTTTTCTTTTAGAATAAATTCTGGATTCGATTTTGCAAATTTTTCGCAGGTTTTATCTGTTGGATTAAGTCTATCGTAGCGTTTAAAGAAAAATCTTTGTTTGAATTTCCCCCAAAAAGTATTTTCATCTCTAAAACCATTCATAAATAATCCATCGTATTTTGTTAATCCGCTATGTACATAGTCAACAAAACCTCTCCAAGGATCTACAATCATTGCATGTTTATCAAATGATTTGGGATTGTTTAGTCTAGCTTTTTTTCCTGCATTTACGATTAATAAAACATGGTCAACAATATGTTCTTTCTTTTTCTTTGTTTTATCCGGTCTTGTAATTTGTTCTTTTATTCTTAATTTCCCGATTTTTATATCTTTATATCCATTTGCTAAGAATGCTGCTTGCATAATTTGCGCCATTTCTAAGCAGTTCCCATTATGGGTTTCTGCAGTATCCTTAATAGTTTGTTTTATAACTTGTATTGGTTTTAAATTCTTCTTATTTTTTCTAAGGTCACAAAGCTTGTAGTATAGTCCTAGGCATTTTCTTTCATTATATGAATCTTTTTTTACAACATTATAATAGTGAGCTTTGCTGCTAGAAGTTGCAGGATAAAGATTCATTGCTTGTCGCATAATCTTGTCTGCTTTTCTAATTTCTGGGTTTCTCGCTGTGAATTGAAGACTATTATTTTGATTTGGAATATTCATATTTAGTCTAATACTTAAACAAAATATAATTTGCTATTAGTATAATACCTAATTGGATTATTATTTATCTTCTTCTTATTTCTTATCATATTTTTATGAAAAAAATAATAATGGCCATTATTGTTTTTATTCTATGTATAAACTTATGCTATGCTGATGATGATTTAAGCATAGATGACTTTGCGTGTTCTTATTATGAGGAAATCTTACAACAAGTTGATTTGTTGATAGAAGAAGAAAAATATGCTGAAGCAGAAGTTGAAATTGAAAAACTTTATAATTCCAAATGCCGCACAAAGGAACTTGCAGAAAGATATGTGAAAGTTTTATATGAAGAGAATAAATTACACGATGCATATAAAATAGCATCAGATAATTTGTTATTAGACACACAACAAGGTTTGTTACTACAAACCAAGATGCTTATCGGAACAAAGGACGTGACTATTGCAAGAAGTATTTACGATAATCTTGTTATCAAAAATACTTATGACAAGATTATTCAAATGGGCTTATCAAGTAATGTAATTTCTTCAAATTCATATTTAGAGGCATTAAAAGAATTAGAAAATATTCCATCTACTCCAGAATCTCAATACTTAAAGGCAAAAGCTTTTTATAATATGGAGTTGTATGAAGATGCTAATAAGATTTTAGATGAATTACCTCCTAATAGTAATGTTGTAGAGTTAAAAGAATTAATTAAACAAAAAAGGGGGTATCAAATTAGTACAGGGTATGAAATATATCTGCAAAAATTAAATGAAGAATTTAAATTAGATGCTAATAAAGTTGCTTTTAGTAATTCTTGTTATGTGAATAATATGCAAGTATATTTGGATTATGTATTGTATTTGTATAAATCTGGAGTTTTGGCTGGAGAAGGTTCAGAGCCATTATATAATCTCACGAACGAAATCAGAATAGGAACTCAAGGAAGGGTAAATAAAAAAGTAGCTCTAAAAGGTGATATCGGAGCAAAATTTTTTCAGGATTATGGGATTATGTTACTTACTGATTCTTGGATTAAATATTATGTGAATGATAATTTTAATGTAAAGTTAGGGTTTAGTAGAAATAATGCAGAGCAAACATTTTTATCTGCTGTTGGTGTAAAAATAGATAATATTTTTACAGGGCAAGTCGCTAACAATAATTTATATTTAGATACAACTACAAGGCTTCCTTATCAATTTTATTTATATACTAAAGGTGGAGTTGGTTTAAAAGATGGATATAATTTGCCTAGTAATGGATATTGGGAGGGAATGATAGGCTTAGGGAAAGTATTGAGATATGACTTAGAACGTCCATATTTACAAAAAATATCTCTTGATTTTGTATCTTATAATTCAGGATATCAAACTAATTTAGAAAATATTTATAGTTCACAAGGTTTACTTTATGGAGGATATTTCTCTCCTAAGTTTTATTCAGATGATACTATTAATATAAGTTTATCAGGACGTTATAAAAAATCAAATTTATATTATGGGTATGGAGCTTTTTCTGGATGGCAGTTTGCATATAATCCTGATCAGTCAATATATATTTGGGGTGGATCGGTATATTTAAAATATTTATTTAATAAACATGTAGCTTTGGATACTCAATATCGTTATTATCGGTATGCCAATATTACAAAGAATCAATTCCTTTTAAATTTAGTAATAACAATATTCAAAGATAAAAATAAAGTAGCAAAAAAATAATTTATGCTTTTTATATTAAATACAAGGAGGTATCTTTGAATATTTTGACCCCGATAGGAAGTTATTTATCTCGCCCTGTTGTTAGGAAAAACAAAGAAAGAGATAATAAAAGTTGTATTATGAGGAATCAAGTATTAACTAATGCAACTTTTATTCTTGGTGCTTCAGTTATTGGTTTAAAGCTTGGTAAAATGTCAAAGAATGTACTTCCAAAAGTAATAGAAGTATCAAAGTCTAATAATGAGTTTTCTCATATAATTGATAAAACAAAATCAATTTTAAAGAAGTTTTCTCCTCAAATTCTAAAAAAAATACCTGAGCCAGTTAAGGTTGATTTACCAAACGCAAAAAAACAAATGTTTGATCCAACAATCCCTGGTTCAAAATTATCTGATGAAGAAAGATTATCAAGAATATTTGTTAAATTAAAAGATATATGGACCAAAGATGGTAAAGTTCTACCTAAGAAAATTGATGAAATATTGACAAATCATGTGGGCGAAAATAGGGTAAGAGAAATACCGTTTTATACCGATGAAAGAAGAGGTATTTTATTTGGGCGTAAAAAGTCATATAGAATGAGAAGTGGAAACATTTTTGTCCTAGAAGCTCATAATGGACGAAACGGAGGAGTTGAAACAAGGTGCTACTGGGCAATTGGTTCAGATAGAGTTCCAAAGACTAAAGATTCCAGATTATATTTATCTCCAGATGGAATTTTTGAACCTGATCAATATTTTTCAAGAAAGGCTCATTTGCCATCAAATTTATCTGCTATTGAATGGGTAAATGAGGCAAAGAGAGGGGGATAAATGTATATTTCAGGAGCAACGTATAATTATAATAACTCTTATACTTCGATGCAGAAGAAGCAGAATAATAGTACTTTAAATTCTTTAGGTAATAGTGATGATACTATTAGGCAAATATCTAATTATTCCTTCCCGACTATATTAATGATTTCTTCTTGGTTAGTTAATACAAAACAAAAATCAAAGGTTCCAACCTTACCAAGTATTCGAGGTGCGAATAAGTATTTAGTTAAAATTCTAGAACAACCTTTGGAATCTATGCAAAAGACTGGAGTAGTAAATCCAAAAGAAATTGATAAAATCCTAACTTCCATTGTTGGAAAAAGTAACGTTAGTGATTTATATTTTTATGAAAAGTCAGTAAAAAATCCTGAAGGTCGAGTTAAGGAATATATTGTTGATAAGTATAAATATGTATTAGAAGCGAGAATGGCTAAAAATAAACCAGTTGTAAGGTTTTTTAGTCGACAACCTAATAAAAATAAAAGATTTTATTTAACTAATAGAGGAGAGTTCCAAATTAATGCTTACTCTCGCTCTTTTGCTCATTTAAAAGGCGATAAAAATACCATTGATTGGATTAAAAAGAAGTAAAAAGTTTTGATTAATCATAATTATATTGATTTACTTCTGTAAAAGTCATTTTATCAGGGTTCTTATTTTCTAAATATTTTAATTCACCTTTTATTGCAACTACTTCTGGGTTTTCTACCGGCATATGATAGTATTGTTTAATCGCTTTTGGGTTTACATCTTTTATTGCTTCTACAATATTATTTACAGTAGAATTTGTTTGGAATTGGTCCCCTGGCATGATATTTACTTTAGTGAATCTAGGAAATTCATTTTTAATCAGTTCTTTAATTTTTCCTGCAGTTGTGAATGCGTAAACATGATACATTAATTGTTCATTTTTACTTTCGTTTATAAGATTTACTAAAGCGCATGTGTGAACATCTTTTGTTGAAAGAGGTGTATCGCAGCTAGCTTTAATCCAGCCTCCTCCGTATCCCCCGCTTTCAGTTGAAAAACCTGCAGTTTTAACTTTTGTTCCTGTGTATTCTTTTAATGGTTGTGAACCAACAGGAACTCTATACCCAAACGCACATCTTTCAAGGCAAATAGTATTTTTAGGCATAGTGTATGCTTGATAGTTCTTTGCAGTGGCTTTTTTAAACTTTTTACTAGCTTTTTCACAAAATTCTTCGCATTCAAAAAGTTGTTTTTTTGAAAATGTTTTTCCTGTAAATGAAATTGGGGTTGAATTGTATATTGTATTTATCATATTTGTATTAACTTGCCTGAAAATTAAAATTGCTATTCTTGTTAAGTTTTTTTACGAATAAATAATGATTTATTTAAAATTAATATTAATCTTTCTATAATTGATTAGATGTTTAAAATAACTAATTTTAATAAATATGTATCAACCATTAAAAATAAAGCTGTTCATTCATTAAATAATTTGTTTGAACGCTCACCTAAACACGATTATATTTTATTATCAAAAGTTGAGAAACAACCTTTAAATAATTTGTCTCCAGACTCATGGGCAATTGCTGCTGGAAGTGTAAGTTTTAGTTCTGTAAGAGTTGGCAAAAAATCTGATCCAAATTTTGTTCGAGATATTACAACTTTTTATGATGTGAATAATAGACCAATTCAAAAATGTTTTTGGGGAAGTAATACTAAATATAAACAGAGAAATTATGAGTATAATGATGCGGTTACAACTACATTAGAGGATGCTAAAATAAAAAATATAATCATAAAATCTTGTCCAATTCATAAACACAGATATCCTTTAGGAACTAATTTAAAGCTATTATCTTTATGTGGATATTGGAATAAAGAATCTGAAAATATGTTGTGCGTGACTCAAAATGATTCAGGTAAAAAGTTATCAATATTCAAATCTATTTATAATGGCATTGATAATAAATCAGTTTCTGTTACTGAGTATCCATGGGTTAAAAAGAACTCTGCTAAAAAAGACGATTTGAAATTTATATCATTTGATTTAAAAAGAAACAATCATTCATTATCAGTTGAAAATTTTAAGAAATCCAAGAATGTTGATGATATAAAAATGGATCAATATTTTCCATATAGATTTTTAAATCCAAATGAAAAGAAACAAGAATTACCATATCTTTTTTTGCAGCGTTATGGGTTAGGAAATATGTGCATAACAGTTGATGCTAATTCTCATAAAGTATCAAGTGATGCTTATGCTCATTTTTCGTCTAATGATAGAGCAATTAGGTGGTCAACAACTCAACCTAAAAAGAAATCAATAGTTAATATAGCTGCTCACGAAGCAGAACACGCATATCAGCATAAACAAATGGGGCGCTTAACTAAAGGTAGTGATAATTACGAGAGTGATTGTTGGCATAAGTTTGGGCCAATAACTAATGACGAGGAACGAAAGGAAGCATCTAAGTATCTTAAAGCTTCTAAAATTTATCCATTAAAGTCAGATCCTGATTATGCCAAAAAACATGATTCTAATTATTTAGAAATTAAATCAGCACAAGCGGGTTTTAAAGCGCAAAAAGAGTATTCAATAGGGCAAGCTCAATTAAAGACGATATTTCCGTATTTCCCTGTTGATATAAATATGTTTTAATCAAGAAGTTTTCTTCTCATATTTTGTCTAATAGGAGATAATGGACCATTATTAGGTGCCATTAAGTTATTAAAATATTTTTTCGCATATACAAAAGGAAACATTGGAAGCCAAGACATCTTCATAACAATATTAACTGTGTCTGCTCCGTGTGATAACATTAAATCATCAATAGTTTGTTCATATGCTGGTGATATTGAAGAAATTATTTTAAGAACATAATCCGCTGTTGTTAATGTATAATATCCTGACATAACGCCTGTATCTGTAACCAATCTTGTAAATGTAACTTCTTGGTTATCTATTGTTACTTTTTTAGAGTTTGCAGGAAGTTCAATATTATCAGCAGATGCTTTTTCTATTTCAAACCATTTGCCTTGGTATTGAATTCTCATTGATGTTTTATTAGGCATATAAATATCATCAAAATCATTTGGAAGTAAGATGTTACCTTCAAAATCAGAAACTCCATATTTGTATTTTCTGCAAGTTAGGAACATATTTCCATATAAAAGTTCAATTGATGAGTACATTGGCGGTAATATAATTTCACCATTTTCACCATATAAACCATAATCATTATCATTACCTAATTTTGCAAATTTACCTAAAATTCTTTCTGCATGTCTATATTTGATAGGCACAATAACGATACCATTATTATCAATCAATCCGTATCGAGTTTTTTTAGCAACAAGCCAAGACGAATCTCCAATACGAATTAATTTTTTATACTCAGCTTCTGTTACGCACTCTCCTGTTGTCTTATTTTTTAGTCCAAATAGACCATCTTGAGAATATACTTCAAGATTGTTATTCGCTGCTATTACGAAGTTTTGGACAAATAGAAATAAAGTGATAATGAATATAAGTTTTTTCATAATAGTATAATATCATAAAATTATGATATAATCTATAAAAAAGAGGGATGCATGGTTAATATATCAAAAAAGACAGTTTGTATAAGTTTATCTATTATAAGTTTAGTAATATTATTTACATTAATATCTATATATTTGTGGGCTCTTCCAGCTTTGGTTTCTAACCCTAAAGTTATAGATTATGTTGAAACTACTTTAAAAGATTCTATGGGGGTAGATTTATTTGTTGATAAACCTATCTTAAAGACAAATTTAAATCCCGTTATTGAATTTTCAGTAAATGAAGTTAGTTTGAAAAAAGGAAATGTAAGACTACTTGAAATAAAAAAATTAAATACAATTCTTTCTTTCAGAGATTTAATAATAAAAAGAATTATTGTTAAACGTTTCGGTGTTGATAATTTTTATGCTGATGTAAATAAATTAATGGCTTTAGCTCCAAAAGAAGAACAAAAGAAACCTGCTAAACCATTAAGTTGGAATATTGATATCTTTGATGCACTTCTTTATGTGATGAATGCAGAGATTAGATATGATGTTGATAAAGACACTCATATAAGAATTCTTGCAAAAGATGTTGGTATGAACAATGCCAAAAAAGTTAATAGAAGAGTATATTTTAAAGTTTACTTTAATTTGCTTAAAAATAATGAAGACATAAAAATATTATTAAAAGATGACGGAAAAGTTATTATTAGTAATAAAACTTTATATATAAATGATTTACCTGTAAGAATTAATAAATCAAGATTCTTTATTAAATTAGTTGCAAATAGAAAAATTAAATGGAATGTTAATGTTTATGCAAAAGATTTTAAAGTTAAAGATGTCTTAAGATTTGTAGAATCTAATTTAATTATCCCAAATGGTAAAGAATTACTTGCAATGGTTGGGAATAATATAAATGGTAGTTTTGATTTTAATTTCAAATATGCCAAGAAAAAATTTAATGGAGATATAACTTTAAATTCTTTAAAGATGAATTTAGTTCCAATATCTAATTTACCTGTAACTTTAACTAAGGGGAAAGTTTTAATTGATTTGAAAAAAATTCAATTAAAAGATTTTGAAGGATATTATTGTAATAATAAAGAAACAAATAAAATTAAGTTTGCCGGTGATATTAAAGATTATATGAAGTCTTTTGATACCAATATCCAATGCGATACTTTCTTGACTAATGAATTTGCTAAAAATTATATGTCAAAATTAGCAGGTGTTCCTCTTACATTGGTTGGTGATGCCGGAACTAGAATTATTATAAAATCAAAGAATAACAAGTTTGATATACTAGCTTATTCAAGATTATTACCTGGAGAAGATATTCTTGTAGATGGTTTAACTTTATCTCCAAAAAATTATGAAAGAATTCTAAAAGCTGATTTACATTTTGAAGATATGCTTTTGAAAATTAATGCTATTGATTATTACATTGGTGTTATGAAGGAGAAAGAAATCAAACGTAAATCAATAATGTTCCTATCAGGAAATGTAGATTGTAATACATTAAAAGTTCTTGATATGGGGGTAACAATACCTGATCCATTACCTAGTGAATTCTTTAATCTTTTTGCAGGAAAACGATTCTTTAGAAGAGGTACAGTTCAAGGACGTATGTATGTTGATAATAAAGGAGAGTATCCTGTATTAGATGCTGATATGAAAGCAGAAGGAATTAGAATTCCATCATTAAGATTAAAAATAGCAAATGCTAATATTAAAACTGATAAGCATCATATACATTTAATTTCTAATGGGAAATTTAAACGTGCTAATTATTCGTTCAATGGTAATTTAAATAATGCTTTATTATTCCCAGTTGTTGTTAATCATGTTGATTTAGGAGTTGATTATATTGACGTTGCTAAAATATTACAATCATTTAATAAGCAAAATACAGCTGCAGTTACTCAGCAAGAAATAGTTAAAGAAGTTGCTGATGATGAAAGTGAAAAAGCTGATGATGCATTTGTATTCAATACTGGATTAATAGTTATCAATGATTGTAATTTCCATTTGAAAAAAGCTAAATTTAAACAAATTAACATGGGAAATCTTCACGCTTTATTAACACTTGATAAGCATGGTATTTTGCAAATTCAATCAAATAAATTTGATTTTGCAGAAGGATATTCTGGATTAAAAGTTAGATGTGATTTGATGAAACATTTATATTATGTGAAATTAGGTGTTAAGGATGTAAATTCTGATATTATTGCAACATCGTTATTGAATTTGAACAAAGAAATATCTGGTAAAGCTAAAGGTTTAATCGAATTAAATACAGACGATAGCTTCAAGTTAAATGGGGTTATAAAATTCGATATTTGTGATGGTACAATTGGTAAAGTTGGATTTTTAGAATATGTCTTAAAATTTGCGGCATTATTCAGAAACCCAATGGCTATGATAAGTCCATCTACATTAATGGATTTAGTGAATATTCCAGAAGGGCATTTTGAAAATATAAATGGAGAATTAATTTTAAAAGATAATAAAATTGCACCAATAAAAATTAAATCTAAATCTCCACAATTAAGTTCGTTTATTATAGGAACATTTGATTTAGAAACTAGAGATGCAATATTACGTATTTATACAAAAATGTCTAATAAGAAAAAAGGTGCAGCTGGTCTTTTAAGAAATATTTCATTAAATGCGTTAGCAAATAGAATACCTTTAGGAAATTCTAATGAAACTAATTATTATTCTAATGAAATTAAACAATTACCAGAGCTAGAAAATGAAAAGGATGCACAAATATTCTTGACTAAAGTTGATGGTGATGTTGAAAAAAATAACTTTATATCATCATTAAAGAGAATTAAATAATAGTTGATTTTTAAAGTTTATATACTAATATGTTTTGCATAGACGTTAAGGGGTAAAATATATTGGTTATAAATCTTCCAACATATAATCAAAATCAACAGAGTGTGCAACCAACAAAGCTAAACAAAACTGCATCAGTTGCAGGTTCTTTGCTTGGGATTATGGGGGCTACAGCTCTTATTGCAAAGCAAAGAAAGGTTAATTTGTCATTAAAGAGTCTATTTAATATTGAATATAAAGGGTATGAAGTTTTAGAGTTCGCATCTGGCTCAATAATGGGTGGTTTTATTGGAGGAAGCTTAACAGATAAAAAACATGTTAAGAAAAAAATGGAAGAAGGGGTTAGTCAAATTGTTGGGAACTATATTGTTCCGACTTTATCTGTTGTTGCAGGTGTAAAATTATATAATAATCTAACTAAAAATTCTCAATTGAAAAAATCTAAAATTGCTCGTTTTACTGCAGGTATGTTAAGTCTTGCAGGTGGTGTTCTTGGAGGAAATAAAGCTTCATCAATGATTAATAAACATTTATTCAACGATAAAAATACAAGAAGTGTTAATTGGAAAGATTTGGCTTCTCAGTTTGATAATACTTGTTTTGTAACATCATTAGCTTCTCGTGGTTCAAATGTTGCAAAAATTGCATCAAAATTTATCCCATTAACTCATATTTTACCTGGGGTTGCAATAGGAACAAAACAATAAAGAAATTTAATTATTTTATTTGAGATGCGTAGTATAATCCTGATAGTGCTTGAGCAGATATAATGTAGCCTTCTTTGGATGAATTTTTAATGAATTTATTGACATCTTTTAGGGGTACTTCAATTCTATCTTGTATAACACCCCCATCAGAAATTGGAGGTTCTACAATTTTTTTGTCATATATATCTGCAATAGCAATTGCTGATGTTTCTGAAACACAACCTGGAGAACTTGCAACCTTTGCATTCGCTACTGTAATTTTTTCAGGAACATATCCAGTTTCTTCAAGTGTTTCTTTTTTTAGAGCTTCTTCAATTGATTCTCCTGCTTTTTCATCTGCGACAAGTCCTGCAGGAAGTTCTATACATCCTTTTGCTTTTCCTTCGGCTGTAATAGGTACTCGATTTGTTTTTAAAAATAATATTTTATCTCCATCGATTGGATCATGAATAATAGGTGCAATAACGACTGCATCTTGTTTTTTACCATTATTGGGACGGTTAGCATAAACCCAATCAAACTTTCCATTAGGTGATGGAGTTTTCTTTAATTCCAAAAATTTTGTTTTGTATAACACATCAGATTGTATATTATTAATTTCAGCCATTAAATTTACTCCTAAAATATATTTCTTACAAAATGTATAAAAACATGTTTATATTTTTTTTTGCTATCTTTGAAAATTATTTTGTATTAAAATACTTATAAAAGGAGATATTATGAGAGAAGAATTATTAGCTATTGTTGAAAAAAATAGCAGAATTGATACAAAAGAACTTGCAGTTTTATTAGGTGTTGAAGAAATTGATATTATAAATGAATTAGCTAAATTGCAAGATGAAGGAATTATTTGTGGATTCCATACTTTAATTAACTGGGAAAAAACAGATATAGAAAAGGTTATGGCATTAATTGAAGTAAAAGTTACTCCACAAAGAGGTCAAGGTTTTGATAATATCGCTGAACGTATTTATAAATATCCGGAAGTTAGAGCTGTATATTTAATTTCTGGAGGTTTTGATTTACTTGTAATTTTAGAAGAAAAAACTTTAAAAGAAATTGCAAACTTTGTATCTGATAAATTATCTCCATTAGATAGCGTTTTAAGTACTGCAACACACTTTATTTTAAAGAAATACAAAGATCATGGCATAATGCTTTCTGAAAAATATGAAGATAAAAGAGAGGTAATTACTCCATGAGAAATCCTTTGTCAGATACAATAGTAAATATAAAACCATCAGGTATAAGAAAGTTTTTTGATATTGTTTCAGAAATGAAAGATGCAATATCATTAGGTGTTGGGGAACCTGATTTTGATACTCCTTGGCATATAAGAGATGAAGGTATATATTCTTTAGAAAAGGGTAGAACTTTCTATACTTCAAATTCTGGTTTAAAAGATTTAAAAATAGAGATTTGTAATTATATGAAACGTTCTCAGAATGTTGATTATAATCCAGATACAGATGTAATTGTTACAGTTGGCGGTTCAGAAGCTATAGATATTGGTTTTCGTGCAATGCTTAATCCTGGAGATGAGGTTTTAATCCCTCAGCCTAGTTATGTATCTTATGAACCTTGTGCTATTTTAGCTGGGGCAAAACCTGTAATAATTAATTTAAAAGCTGAAAATGAATTCAGATTAACAGCAGAAGAATTAGAAGCTGCAATTACTGATAAAACAAAAATATTAGTTCTTCCATTCCCTAATAATCCAACAGGTTCTATTATGGAAAAAGAAGATTTAGAAAAAATCGCAAAGGTTATTATTGAAAAAGATATTTTTGTAATGTCTGATGAAATATATGCAGAGTTAACATATAAGGATAAACATGTTTCAATAACTTCTATTCCAGGAATGAAAGAAAGAACTATTTTAATCAATGGTTTTTCAAAAGCTTATGCAATGACTGGTTGGAGATTGGGTTATGCTTGTGGCCCTAAAGAAATTATTCAACAGATGACAAAAATTCATCAATACGCAATTATGTGTGCTCCTACAACAAGCCAATATGCTGCTGTTGAAGCATTAAAAAATGGTGATGATGATATTAAAGAAATGAGAACGGCATATAACCAAAGACGTCGATTTTTAATGAATGCTTTTAAAGAAATGGGACTAGAATGTTTTGAACCTTATGGTGCATTTTATGTTTTCCCTTGTATAAAAGAATTTGGTATGACAAGTGAAGAATTTGCAACAAGATTTTTGAAGGAAGAAAAAGTTGCTACTGTACCAGGCACTGCATTTGGAGATAGTGGTGAAGGATTCTTAAGAATATCTTATGCATATTCTCTTGAAACTTTAAAAATAGCTATGGATAAATTATCTAAGTTTATTACAAGATTAAGAGAAGAAAAATAATGAAACAGTGGTTGAAAGCTATTATTATTTTACCTTTTAATGTTTTATTTGTAATTCCTTGTATAATTTTGTATTTTTCGAACTATAAATACTTGTATAGAGGTATAACACCATTAATAATTGGGATTATATTTTTAATATTTGGGCTTACTTTTGCAATATGGACAATGAGATTGTTTAACAATGTGGGCAAAGGTACTGCTGCACCTTGGGCGCCACCTAAAAACTTAGTCGTTGAAGGACCATATAGATATGTGAGAAACCCTATGATTACAAGTGTATTATCAATCTTGTTCGCCGAGAGTATTATATTGCATTCTTATCCTATTTTATATTGGATGTTTATATTTTTTGTAATGAATATTATTTATTTTCCATTATTTGAA
>CALUUV010000053.1 GCA_944324055.1 Candidatus Gastranaerophilales bacterium
TGGGAGGAATTATTTGCAAAGAGTGCAATGAAACATTTAAAATTAAAACAAAAATGCACTATAAAATAAGAGATTTTCTTGAAGCAATGCTACAATTTGATTTTGATTATAGTTGTGATTATGATCAAAAAGCAACTGAAAAAGTTTGTACAGTCTGTTTTAATTTACTAAAAAATTATATTCAAAGTCACTCTAATAAAAAATTTAAATCTGATAAAATACTTCAAGAAGTATTATAACAATATTTGAGTACCAAATATTATACGATGAGAATCTTCATCAAAACTGCTATTTCTAAAAACATAATTAAGCATTAACCTAAGCCCTTGGCCTTTTATATAATAATTAACACCAAAGATATATTCTGTAATATCACCATTTGAAACATCTAAATTAGGCTGGAATGTATCATATCTTGCTAAAAGTTCAACCTTTGGATTTATTCTATAATAAGCTGTTGCATACATCCCTCTGGCATGATTATCAGATAAGCCTAAGTTTCCATTATAACCATCTGCATTAGCATATTCAAAATCAGCTCTAAACTTTTTATATTGATATCTTGCATAAGCTCCAATTACATTATAAGTAAAATTATTATGACCAGAACTTACACCACCACCAATTTTCAAATCACCATATCTTCCATCAGTTTTACCTAATGGCTTAAGATTAACCCAACCAGTAAATTCAACTCCAGGAAAAAATTCTCTCATATAAGAATCAGAGCTATATCCACCTAAGTCATACTCTATTAAGTCATATTCCCCAACAACACGAGCCCCAAACTTTCGAATATTACCGAAATTTCTACTTATTTGAGAATAAGAAATTAAAGGTACAGCCCAATCAGACTTTGAACCTTCTTCTCCTGAGTGCGTTCTTGAATTCCCTAAAACAATTCTATTATGTTTAGTAACTTGATGAGAAATAAAAGCATCACCAATTAAGAATTGCCAAAAATTTAAATCATCACGAGGAGTATATCTTGTTGATAAATTAAATGAAGTTTTTCCATCTTTAAAATATCCTCTAAAATGATTTTCAATATTATTATTAGCGTAATCAACACTAGAGCCTCCACCTTGAAAGATATTTGTTGTAATTGACCCTTTATAAAATACCCCCGTATGAAAACTATCCAAAGGACCTTTTTCAAAATATTTTGTTGTAACATCTTCTAATAAATATGTAGGACGTCTCAAATTTTTACATTCTTCATCTGTTGGAAGAGTATTTACAATTGTTGATTTAAGTTTAGCCCTAAATCCATATTCATCATATTCTGGAGACTCGTCTTGAAGTTCCTTAACTCTTGATTTATGCACATTAAATGGAGCATCGTCTATTAAAAACACTTCATCACGTGAAGCATCATTATTACCAGATGCATAACTTGGTGCAATAAATAAAACACATATTAAGAATATAAACAATAATTTCTTCAAGATTAGGATATTATAACATATACGAATAATTTCACAAAACTACATTTATAGGAAATAAAAAAACGCAAATTTATTAATAAAAGCATATTTTCAAGAGATATACTTAAATAGGAAATTAAGAATAGTAAGCCTATTTATGGAGGATAGTATGAAGAAGAGAGACATTAATAATACAATCGTATGCATTAATCTTTGTCAAAACACATATGATGAACTCACTATAGTAGATAGTTTACTTTCTGCTATAGAAGAATCGTGTTTAAATCTAGAACTTAGTTCTCAATACTATGAAAATAATGAGAACTTTATACTCAAACTAAGTGAAGAACGCAACAAATACATTAACTTATCTGCAATAGCAAGACAAAGAATTAAAAAAATTGAAACCCTTAATATGCAACTTGAAGATAAATTAACGTAAAATTGCTTTATCAAATTTTGCCTTGTAATAATCAATATTGAAATTCAAGCGTTTAGCAATATCGAATAATAACAATATTAATTCTCTATCACTTTGTCGAGACATGGATTCAATAAGCTGATTAAATTTTAGAACAATTTTTGAATAATAAATATTTTGAGCTTCAGATAAATCTGATTGAATTTCTAATTTATCAATAGCATTTAAAAGTTCTAAAGTAACATCAGCTTGTTGGTATTCCATACTGTATACAAGTCTATTGATATTTTGAACAATTTTCTTGCCAAAGAATTTACTAGTTTCGCCTTTATCAATAGTTATACCTAAACGTTTTGCTTCAAAATTGATATCACTTGCAAGTTGCAAGATATCTTCATCAATAAATCCATTTGAATTTATGAACAATTCATTAAATTGTTTAGCTAATGCATACTGAGCTGATATTTTGAATTCTTCTGGAACATCTAAGCCTAGAGCTTGTAGATGGAATATTGAAGCCTTACCATCTTCGTACATTTCTTCATAGTTTCTTGCAAAAGCCGATAATTTATCTTTTAACAAGATTTGAAGAATTTTTCTTCTTTCTTCAATAAAGATATCTTTTAAAGTGAAGTATTCTTTACCAAAATATCCATCTAATGCTCTGATAATTTCAGTAAGAGGATTTACCATATAAGTTCTAACCAATTCTTTTTGGATTTGTTCATACTCTTCTGAATAATCACGAATAGCACAATGGAAATCTCCACCAGAGAATTGAACTAATGCAAACATCATATCAGAACGTTCTAAAGTAATTTTAGATTGTATTTCTACATGTCCAACAACTAATTGAGAATCACCTTTTTTAACTCGTTTATAAGATTTTTTAGTTATTGAATAGCAGTATACATCTTCTTCATCTTCAGTATCTTGATATAATGAAGATATTGCCCATAAACTTACGATCTGTTTCATTGTTACAACAGATGGTTTAACATATTTTTCATAAATTTCTTTACCGTTACCAAGCTCAGGATAGTTACTTTGAGCTTTTGATAATATTTCTAAGTAAGGACCTTCTAAATCTTTTTTCGTAAAGTTTTTAGCTAATTGAATAACTCTTGCTGCATACTTCATAATTTGAGTTGTTTCAATACCAGAAATATCAGAGAAGAACCAACCACAACTTGTATACATCAACATAGCTTGGCGTTGAATTTCTAATATTTCCATTGCTCGAACTTTATCAATTTCTTCAAGACCTTCATTAAAATACTCTGCTTGGAATTTCTTTACTGATAAATCAGAGCGATCAAGAATTACATCAATATAATTCATTCTTGCAGCCATGAAATCTTTAAAATATTTTTTACCATGTTTTTGACAGATAGGAATAATTTCATCTCTCAAATAATCCATAGCGTCTCTTAATGGACGACGCCATTTTTGATTCCAACCTGGATGACCGCCAGTTGAACATCCACAATCTTCACACCAACGACCAACACCATGGAAACAACTCCATGATGAAACATCTTTAATATCTACTTCCCAATTACTTGCATATTTTTCTAAATACTCAGCATAATTGGTAATTATAAAGCCTGCATCTTTAGCTTTTGTAGATAATGCATAAGCTAAAGCCATATCACCAAATTTAGTATGGTGACCATAACTTTCACCATCTGTCGCAATATTAATTAATTGTGGATAATTTCTATCAAAAGAAATACCATCCTTTAAACGTCTTACGAATTTATTTCCATCTCTTAATAACTCATCAAAAGCAACAGATTTTGATATCGCACCATCATAGAAGAATAAATCTATGAATTTACCAGGAGCAGACTTAATATAATATCTATAAGAACGAGCAGGATCAATATTTCCCCAGCTTACATCGTTCCAATTCGTATCACCTTGTTTTCTTATTCTCTTTGCTTGGAATGGTGATAAGATTGTAAACTTAATATCATTTTCAACTAGAACACGTAAAGTATCATCATCTACTGCAGTTTCAGCAAGCCAAATTCCTTCAGGTTTACGACCAAAGCGGTATTCAAAATCACGAATACCCCATTTTACCTGAGTTTGTTTATCAAGTTCATTAGCTAATGGCATAATCATATGATTATAAACCTGCGCAATAGCATTTCCGTGTCCATTATGTTCTTCTACGCTTTTTATATCTGCTTTAATAATTCGTTCATATGCATGAGGTGAAAAAACTTCCATCCAAGATAATAAAGTTGGTCCAAAGTTAAAACTCATACTTTCATAGTTATTAACTAAGTTTAAAATTCTATTTTTATCATCAACAACTTTTGAAACAGAGTTTGGAGCATAACATTCGTTATTTACACGTTCATTCCAATCGTGACAAGGCAACGCACTTGGCTGAAGTTCAACTGCTTCTAACCAAGGATTTTCTCTTGGTGGTTGGTAAAAATGACCATGTACTGCTAAAAAAACTTTTTTATTATCTTTTTCTTTACTTTTTTCTTCTTGCATTTTTATCATATCCTATTTCTTTGAATTTAAAATCTCAATACTTTCAGCATCTACCCAAGCATCACCTAATGCATTAGAAAAAACAGTTCCAACAACTCTTATTGGAGTTCCTTCTTTTATATCAGGCAATGATTCTGCTGTCTTTCTAGATATAAACATTTTTAATTCTGAAAGAGGAATTGTTCCTACAACATCATCTCTGTAGAATAAAAATGAAATATATTTATCAGAACTTCTAAATGCTGGTTTATAATCTAAGCCTAAAGTTGAGAACTTAGAGAATTTAGAAGTCATTGAAATTCTTTTTCTCATATATGCAGATGGATTATTTACTAAATCCAAAGGTTTTACATTTATAGCTGCAGGTTTTGTCGCAACAGCAGTTGTAGTTGTTGTAGATTTAGCCGGAGTTGCAACGGCTGAATAAACTGCATCTGGATTTAAATTTACTAATAATATACCTAAAAATAGAACACTTAATATTTTTTTCATTACTCTTCTCCTAATTTCATTTGTATTTTACCATAATTTAGAAGAATTGTAACTACCAAACTTGATAAATAATATTTATTTATACATAAAAAAAACCTTCCGAAAATGGAAGGTTGGAATTTTTTCTGTAATTCCTCGTGTGTAGAAGGTTAGTGTGTGTAGGTTATGTATGAAATCTTTTTTCCAAGCATTGATTGCTTACATTTATATAAAGTATTTGAGTATATACAAATTGCATAATATTGATATTTTTGTTACATAAATTAACAAATTTTAAATTTAAGATACATTAGGGCAATTTTTTTGTAATAAAATACTTTATAGAAATATCAGGGATTAAGTTTAGTATAGTTTTTAGGGATTAAGTTATGGCAAGACAATCACAAGGATATTCTACAAATAGTATCATTTCAGAACGTTATAATATTAACAAAGTTGTGGACGCAGAAATTGAAAGTTTAAAATTTCAACCAAAAATCCAACACAAATACAAAAGAAATGTATATATACAAAAATTTGACGATGGAAATAAACCTATCCAAGTAGATTTCTTGCATAATGATGGTAAGTTAAAATCTCACATTTACTATAATGATAAAGGTCAACCTATTAGAGAAATTTATCGTTCAAATTACGGTATTGGTGATTACACTGCAATATCTGATTTTATCTACGATGATAATGGGGTTCTTAAAAAAGTTAAAACTAAAATTGATGACGGAGCAGAATTTGTTCAAGAATACTAATATATTAAAACTTTTAAGCATTGTAATATATTAGGCTTTAACTTGAAAAAAATATATAATAACTCTATGATATTAATTGGATTAATTTTATGGAGTTAGTATATGAAAAAAATATTCATTTTAGTTGCGTGTATATTTATTAGTAACATTTGTTTTGCAAACGAAGTTAGCACTTACAAACTTGATAATGGACAAACAATTGTTATTGAGCAAGTAAAAAACAATCCAATTGTAACCATTGACACTTGGATTAAAACTGGTTCAATAAATGAAAATGATTCAAATAGCGGGATTTCACATTTCTTAGAGCATTTATTCTTTAAAGGAACTGAAAACCATCCTACAGGGGATTTTGACCATATATTAGAGTCTAAAGGTGCAACAACTAATGCCGCAACTAGCAAAGATTTTACTCATTATTATATAACTATTTCTTCTAAATATTTTAAAGAAGCCCTTGAACTACATGCTGATATGTTGCTTCATCCACAAATTCCTAGAAAAGAAATGGAAAAAGAAAGAAAAGTTGTTTTAGAAGAAATTGCTAAAGATGCAAACTCTCCATCTAATATTTGCTATGAAAACTTAAACTCACTTTTATATACAACTCACCCATATAAAAGAAAAGTTATCGGCTCTGCAAAAGTAATTGAAAACGTTAGCAGAGAAACTATTTTAGATTATTACAAAAAATATTACACTCCATCAAATATGACGACAATAATTATTGGAGATGTTAACCCAGAAGAAACAATCAAAATAATAAAAGATAATTTTAATACTCCATATAAAAAACCTATCGTAAATAAATATAAAAAAGAGAAACTATTGTCTTCACAAAAAAGAAATATTGCATATATGCCAACACAAGCCGGATATATGATGATAGGATTCAGAAGTGCTGATATAACATCTAATGACACATATGCACTTGATGTTTTAGCAACAATACTTGGAGACGGAAAATCTTCTAAATTGTACCAAGTTATTAAAGAACAAAAGCAATTAGTAAATTCTATTTCTGCATATAATGCAACAATGAAAGATGATGGAATGTTTGTTATAAATTCAACATTCACACCACAAAACACACAAAAAGTAGAAAGTGCAATCTTCACAGAAATAAATAAAATTAAAGAGTTTGGAGTAAGTGATACAGATTTAAAAATTGCAAAAAAAATAATTGAAACAGATACTTATTATTCTAGAGAATCTGTATCCAATATTGCAAAAGAATTAGGATACATTATTACACTTACAGGTAGTACAGATTATTACAACAACTACCTAAATAAAATTAATAAAGTAACTGCAGCTGATGTTAAAAGAGTTGCGGATAAATATTTAACTAAAAATAATAGTGCAATATCTTGTGTTTTACCAGAAAGTCAAAATGTAAAACAAGAGAGAATTAAAACACAAAACCATAAAAGCGAACTAATATCTTCAAATTCAACAACAAAAAAATTAAAACTTGACAATAATGCAACAATGCTTTTAACCGATAATTCATATAATGATATCGTTGCAATCTCAATAATGGCAAAAGGAGGAAACTTCTTAGAACCACAAAGAGGTACAAGCAGACTATTTGCAGACCTATTAATGAAAGGGACAAAAAAATATTCTGCTATTGAATTAGCAAAAGCATTAGAAGAAAATGGTATAAACATTACAATTACACCAAATTCTGACACTTTCAATATCAATGTTCTTACAACAAAAAATCAAGTAGAAACAGCTCTTGAAATCCTAGATGATATGTTAAATAATTCTACTTTTGATGATATTGAAATAGAAAAAGACAGAACAATTCTTTTAAATAAAATAAAACAAAACCGAGATAATCCACTTAACCTTGCAATTGATGGATATAAATCTCAAATCTACAAAGATTCAGTATATTCAACATCATATACACTACTAGAAAAATCTCTACCACATGTAACTAGAGAACATATAAAAACATATCAATCTAAAATTCTTAATCCTGAAAACATAATTATTTCAGTAAACGGGAAAGTAGATCAAGATAAACTTGTAAATATTTTTAGTAATATGTTACCTAATAACTACCAGCCAGCTTTTGATTTTAGCAAATATTCTATTCCAAAACTCACTGCTAAAACACAAGTTACAAAAAAAGCTGATGATCAAAAAACAGCTTGGGTAATATTAGGCTGGCAAACTAATGGTATAGATAATAAAAAAGAGTATGCAACTCTTAATATTATTAATACAATATTAGGTTCAGGAATGAGCTCTAGACTATTTAGAAGTGTAAGAGAACAAGAAGGATTGGCATATCAAGTTGGCTCATCATATAATCCAAATATTTTAGCAGGTTCGTTCAATGTATATGTTGGAACAAATCCTAAAACTCTTGATAGAGCAAAACAAAAAATGCTAGCAGAAATGGAAAAATTTAAAACTCAATTTGTTAGCGGTAAAGAACTTAGAGATGCAAAAGACAGACTACTTGGAGAATTTGTTATTGAACTAGAAACAAATAACGATAAAGCAACCACATTAGGTTGGTTTGAAGCTTCAGGCAGAGGTTATGAGTTTATAGATGAATATGCAAAACTTATAAATTCTGTAACTGTTTCTGATATAGTTGAAGTAGCAAATAAATACTTTAACAATAATTACACAACATCAATAGTAACAACAAAATAATAGGAAATATTAATGCCACATTTCTTTATAAATTCAAAAAATATAAATCAAAAACAAATAACAATTAACGATAGTTCTAACTATCAACACATTGTAAAATCATTACGTTCAAAAATTGGAGAAGAATTATTACTTATTGATGAGAATGAAATTGAATACAAAACTGTAATCAATGAAATAACTAAAAACACTATCATTACAGAAATATTAGATTCAAAAAAATCAGAACGTAAGTTGAAATTTGAATTATATTTAGCTCAATCACCATTAAGAAGTGATGCACAAATTACAATAATGGAAAAAGCAACTGAATTAGGAGTTGCAGGAGTTTATCCTATATATACCGATAATTGCGCATTAAAAAAGAATGTAATTGAGCAAAAAATTGAGAAATGGCAAAACGCAATGTATGCAGCTTCTAAACAATGTGAAAGAGCAAATATTCCAACTTGTTTTCCATTATCAACATTAGATGAAGCTGTAAATTGTCAAAAATTTGATAAAATTATTGCTCTTTGCGAAAGAAATACTGAAAAATCTTTAAAACAATATTTAAGAGAAACACCAATTAATAAAGGTGAAAAAGTCCTGCTAATTATTGGGCCAGAAGGTGGTTTTTCAGAAAAAGAATTTAACTATTTTAAAATAAATTCTATTCCAATGCTTACGCTGGGAGATTTAATACTAAAAGCAGAAACCGCAGTTATAGTAACAATAGGGAATATAGTATATGAATCTATTAAATGATGAAGTCATAGAACTAATAAAAAAAATAGATTCAAATAGTTATCTAGTTGGAGGAGCAGTAAGAGACTATCTCTTAGGTAAGAACTCTTATGATAGAGATATTATTGTAAGAAATGCTCGTGATTTCGCTCAAAAACTAGCAAATGAGACTAATGGAACATTTATCGAACTAGACCAAGAAAACAGCATTTACCGAGTAGTATTAAAAGATAAATTAAACTATATAGATATTACTCAAGCTGATGATATTGAAACAGATTTAAAAAGAAGAGATTTTACAATCAATTCAATAGCAATTGATTTATCTAATAATCAAATCATTGATATTAACAAAGGACAAGAAGATTTAAAAAATAAAATAATTCGCAGTATTTCAGAACAAAACATCATAGATGATCCACTAAGAATATTAAGAGCATATAGATTTTCTGCAATTTTAGGTTTTGAAATTGAAAGTAATACAAAAGAGCAAATTCATAACCATATAAATTTAATTAAAAACCCTGCAAAAGAAAGAATAAATTATGAATTAATGAAATTATTTGAAGGGAACTATACAGCTAAAGTTCTATCAGAAATGAGCGAGATAATAGATATTATCTATCCTATATTTATTGACGTAAAAAAAGTCCCTAAAAATACACATCATCACTTGAATTTATTTGACCATTCAATAGAAACAGTTAACCAAATTCAAAAGATATATGAATCTAGTCAAGAAGAAGTTAGACAACATTTAGAAAAAGAAGATTTTGGCGGCTTTACAAGACTTGCTCATTTAAAATTTGCAGGTTTTTTACACGATATCGGAAAGTATTCTACTTGGACAATAGAAGGCGAAAGACATCGTTTTATAAAACATGATGATGTTGGTTCTAAAATGGCAAAAGAAATACTTAAACAAAACAAATTTTCTAAAAAACAAATAGAATATATAACCAATATGATAAAAAATCATATATACCCATCTCAAGTTGTATCAGCAGAAAATATTAATGAAAAAATTTATATGCGATACATAAGAAAAATGGAAGAGAATGTAATTGATAATATAATACTTGCAAAAGCAGATAGATTATCTGCCAGAGGTCCTGCTATTACAAATGAAATAATAGAAGAAAATATTCGTAATTTAGATAAATTATTAAATTACTATCTATCAATAAAAGATAAATTAAAACCAATTCCAAAACTTTTATCAGGGAATGAGATAATGGAGCTAAAGAAAATACCTCAATCTCCATTATTAGGAGAAATAATAAAAGCACTCCAAGAAGAGCAAACAGAAGGAAACATAACAACAAAAGAAGAAGCAATAAATTTTGTATTAACATACTAAAAGAGGTGATTAAAATAATCACCTCTTTATTATTAATTATTAGAATTATTATTATGATCTTAATCCGTAGTGAGCAACTGAATCTTTTACTGTTTCTGGTAATCTGCTTTCCGCTGCTTCTTTTCTTGCCTTTGCTAGTTCTAATAAAGAATCGTTTTCTGCAACATCTGCTTGAACTTCGGCATCTTTTTCAGCGATTGGTTCACGTTGTCTATCTTCAGCAGCTTCAAGTTCAGCTAACTCAGCATCTTTCAAGCCTTGAAGAACAACTTGTAATGTAGATTGTAATTGAGAAGCTAATGATGCTCTTTCTGCTGCAAGTTGTTGTTGTTGTTGAGTTGCAGATGCTGTAACTTGAGCTTGACCATCAGCTGCGTTAGGAGTTTTACCTAAATTAGCTGCATCCGCATTGAATGCACCTTGTAAACCTTGCATTACAAGAGTATTTTCAAGACCAGTGAATATAGAACCAATAGCCATATTTGCAAATGACATTTGAGCAGTTCCACCAGTTGCAGCCATCATTGATATACGAGAGTTTAACATGTTTTGCATGTTTGAATACTTAGACTCAACAGCGGCTTGTTTTTTATTGAATAATTTTTCAATGTTTGCAATACGTTTTGTGTAGCGTTCTTGCATATCGTTTAAGCGAATGCCGCGTAGCTCATACAGATTTACTTTCTGTTTAGCTTTTTGATATTCATATTGCATTAACAATAAGCCCATTTGCTTTGAACTCCGTCTTTAGTATCCTCGTATTTATATAAAGTTTTTTTGTTTTTGAAAATTGCCTTTTTCGTTTTATTTTTGTTTACATTTCTTTACATATTTAGCAAAAGCTTATTATTATTGAGTTTCAGACATATTAAAATATAACATTATTATTAAGAAATATTACAATTAGGGAATTTATAGTAGAATATAGATATGAAATTCATAAATTTTGAGACAAGTACAGGCCTAAATAATATGAAAATTGATGAGGAATTGCTTAATAATGCAATCCAGACTCAATCTACAGAGAAAATATTCAGACTTTACGGTTGGAAACCTGCTTGTATATCACTTGGTAGAAACCAAGACGATAAATTTATTAATAAAGACATCATCAAAAAATATAATATTGATGTAGTAAGACGATTAACAGGGGGAAGAGCTTTATTACACGATAAGGAAATAACTTATAGTTTTGTAGCACCTGCAAGCAGTTTAAAAAATGGCGAAAGTGTTATTGAATCTTATAAAGAAATATCTCAAATCCTAATAGATGTATTTGAAAAACTAGGAATCAAGCTAACATTAGGAGGAGAAAAAGGAGTTCATACAAAATTTGATTATTGTATGTTAATATCAACTGGCGCTGATTTATGCTACGAAGGCAAAAAATTTATTGGTTCTGCTCAATGTAGAAAACAAGGTTATATTTTGCAACACGGTTCAATTTTATTAGATTATAATAAAGAACTTCTTGAAGAATTATTTAATGAGAAGATTTCAACAGATTCCATAATTTCACTAAAAGAAATTAATCCAGAAATAAATGTTGATAATATTATTAATTGTTTTAACAGATATATTAGTTCGCTTGAATAAGAGATATATTTATAATACAATTTTTTATATGGCATGAGGCTTTATTAGAGGTATGATATCGTGAAGAGCTCACAACTAAGTATATTTATCTTTATAGCATTAATAGCAGGTATTATTGTTGGGTGGGTAGCACCTGATTTTGCTGTTCAAATGCACCCTCTAGCAGCTATATTTCTAAGAATGGTTAAAATGATTATTGCGCCATTACTATTTGCAACATTAGTAGTAGGGATTGCAGGACACGGAGACCCTAAAAGTCTTGGTAGAATAGGTATCAAAACCATTATTTATTTTGAATTAGTAACAACAATTGCATTATTCCTTGGTTTGGGAATTGCAAATGCTTTAAATCCTGGTGCAGGAATTAAAATATCAACTTCAAACATATCTCAATTGAATGATATTGCACAAATTTCATCTACAACACAAAATCATAGCTTTAGTGATTTCTTTGTTAATCTTGTACCTAGTAGCATATTCCAATCTATGGCTGATGGAAATTTACTACAAATTGTAGTATTTTCTATCTTCTTTGCACTAGCAATATGCGCAATAGGAAAGAAAGCAAAACCTGTAATGGACATATTACAAGCAACTGCATCTATTATGTTTAAATTTACAGAATACGTAATGATGTTTGCACCTTTAGGTATATTTGGGGCTATTGCTTATACAATAGGTTCTAATGGAATAATAATATTAAAAAATTATGCAAAATTAATTTGCTCGTTATATTTTGCATTAGCTTTATTCGTATTCATAGTTGTATTTGCAGCTTGTAAAATTGTAAAAATTTCATTCAGGAATTTTTTAACTGCAATTGCAGATCCTGCATTTTTAGCATTTACAACAGCAAGTTCAGAAGCTGCATTACCTAAAGCAATGACAATTATGGAAGATTTTGGAGTACCAAAATCAATAGTAGGTTTTGTTATGCCAACAGGTTATACATTTAACTTAGATGGTAGTACTTTATATCTTGCTATGGCTGTTATATTTTCAACTCAATTAGTTGGTATAGATTTATCAATAGAACAACAATTAATTATAATGTTCGCTTTAATGCTTACTAGTAAAGGAATGGCAGGAATGCCAAGAGTAGCATTAGTTGTTTTAGCAGGGACATTAGCAAGCTTTAATATTCCAATCATCGGAGTCGCTCTACTACTTGGCATAGACCAAATTTTAGATATGGGCAGAACAACAGTTAACCTTATCGGAAACTGTGTTGCGACTGTAATTATTGCAAGATGGGAAGATTCATTTGATTATAACCAAATGAATAAATTTATAGCAAAAAGAAAAGGTATTGTAACAACATTACAAGATCAAGAAACAAATGTAAGTTTTGAACACGATTTTGAAGTATATAATAAAGGATAAATTATGGAAACAGAAACAAAAGTTGAGTACAAAAAAACATTAAACTTACCAGAAACAACATTAGCAATGAGAGCTAATGCAACTGTTAGAGAATTAGAAATCCAAAAATTTTGGGAAGAAAATAATAT
>CALUUV010000054.1 GCA_944324055.1 Candidatus Gastranaerophilales bacterium
TATATCCCAATAATTGCAAAGATTGAAAAACCTGAAGCATTAGATAATATAGATGATATTATTAAATTATCTGATGGCGTAATGGTTGCAAGAGGTGACTTAGGTATTGAAATTTCTCCAGAAAAAGTTCCTGCAGTTCAGAAAAAATTAATCAGAGAAAGTAATGCAAAAAATAAAATCGTTATTGTTGCAACCCAAATGTTAGAAACAATGATTGAACAACCAATCCCTACAAGGGCTGAAACATCTGATGTTGCAAATGCTATCATTGATGGAGCTGATGCTATTATGTTATCAGGTGAAACTGCAGTTGGGAAATATCCTGTGGAAGCAGTTGAAATGATGACTAGTATTTCTGAAAATTTAGAGCAAAATGGAATTATAAGGCATAATTATTTTTCAAGAAAAATGCTTGAATTTGATAACCATGAAGCATTTGCTATGTGCCAAGCAATGATTTCAATGTTAGAAAATTTACCAATTAAGGCGATTGTCGCATTTACAACGAATGGTTATACTCCTGCATTATTAAGTAAAGCAAAACCTGGAGTTCCTATTTATGCTTTGGCAAAGAGTGAAACAGTATGCCGTCAAATGAACTTATGTAGAGATATTATTCCTATTAATTATAATTGGCAACAAGAAATTAGTATTAAATCATTGAAAGAGGTTAATCAGCTTTTAGTTGAAAAGTTAGGAATGAAATCTGGTGATAAAGTTATTATGACTGGTGTTATCCCTTATGTTGTTGGACAAACAACTAACTTCATTAAATTATTAACTGTTGAAAGTTAATAAGCTTGTAAAAAAATATTAATAAAAATATCAATTATTTCTTAACAAATTACTTTATATAAATGTAGGTTAGGAAATTATTGATGTCTAAAATTCCAAAAGTTAATTTAAATTCTGTAACTTCGAATGCATATAAGGTAAAAAAAGTTGCATCTAATATAACTGGTGAAATAAAATCAACTGGTCATTATTATCGTGGTAATTTTTTAAATGGTTGGGAGTCTGCTTCAAGATTATCAAAAATAAAGAAACATAATAAACTTCAAAGCTTAGTTTGTAAGTTTTGGGGAGGACTTTCAAAAACCAAAGTCAAGAATGAACATATTCCAACCATTTTAGGCGGTATTGGTGCTGTAAGTCCTATTCCTGGTGGCTCAATTGTTGGATATGGTCTTGGGAAATTAATTAGCAGTATTATTAAAAAAATTAAATAATTGGTATCGTAATTATAAATTCAGAACCTGCTTTTAGTTTACTAAAAACTTCAACTTTCCCATTATGTAGTTTTGCTATGTTTTTTACAATAGCTAATCCTAAACCTGTTCCTCCAAGTTCTCTACTTCTAGCTTTATCAACTCGATAAAAACGTTCAAAAATTCTTGAACATTCTTCTTTTGCAATTCCAATACCATAATCTTTTACTGAAATTTTTATCTCATTATTTTCAATATACGATTTAACTGTTATTTTATTTGTTTGGCTGTATTTTACAGCATTAACTATTAAATTATTGATAGCTTGTTCTAGTAGATAAGAATTTCCAAAAATTTTAATATCTGTATTTTCTAGGATTTCTAATTCTATATTTGCAGAATCTACTATTCCTTTGCATAAGCTTATTGCATTTTCTACTGTTGAGCTGATTGTTAATTCTGCAAAATCTCTATTTTTAAATATTTGTCTTTTTTCTAAATCTGCAAGACTTAAAATATCTTGTATTAGTGTATTAAGTCTTTTTGATTGATTTGATATTATCTTTAGGCATTTTCCTTCAATATTTGATTTTGATTCAATCCCATCTAAAATTTCTACTGCAGATAAAATGGATGTAAGTGGTGTTTTTATCTCATGTGAAACATTTGCGATAAATTCACTTCTGAAATTTTCCATTTTTTTCATATTTTTGATTTGTCTTTTTAATTGTTTCGCCATAACATTAATGGCTCTTGAAAGTTCCCAAAGTACACCATTTTTAGGGACAAATATTTCTGTATTCAATTCTCCACTTGCAATTTTTACGGCACTTTGTTGCAATTTGTTGAATGGAATTCGAACTCTTATAAATATGTATAATGTTAATAATAAAACTCCGCCAAAACCTATGAAGAATGTAAGATATATATTTCTCTCAGCATTTTTAAGTGTTTCACAAATGTTTTCAGTTGATACGCTAACTCTTATTATATAATTATTCCCATTAATATTTATAGGTGTTGCTTTGTAAAGCATTTCTGAATGCATTGTTGAACTATACCTAATATTTGTTTCTGAATGCCCCCTCTTAAGAGCATTTTGAATTTCTGGTCTATTAAAATGGTTTTCTATATTTTTCGGATCTGTTTGTGATTCAGCTATAACTTCTCCAGTATTATTTATTACTGTTATTCTAATTCTTTCATTTTTAAATGTCTTACAATATTCATTTATTGATTGAAAATCTCTATTTTTTAATAAAGGTTCTATCACCCATAAAGCTTGTTTAGTATCAGAATTAAGCTCTTTTTTTACTTCTTCTAAATATGTTTTCCCAAATACTTGTAATTGGACAACTAAAAGCCCTGTTAAGATAATGATAATACTTGCGATTAGTATAGGAATAAAAAATAAAAAATTGTCTCTTTTTTTTATCATTATTCATTCTCCAATGATTTAAGACAGTACCCTATACTTCTTATTGTTATAATATTTTTCCCAAAGTCTCCTAATTTTTTTCTTAAGTTTACTATCTGAACATCAATGGTTCTATCAGTTACTTCATAATATGAATCACCTTTTAAGTTAGAAATTAGTTGGCTTCTTGTATAAACACGGCCAGGTGATTTTATAAATAATGATAATATTTCAAATTCGCTATAAGTTAGATCTAATAATTCATTATCTAGTTTAACTGTGTGTTTTTCGATATCAATAGTAAGATTTTCGTATGTAATTATATTATTATTTTTAGGGATATTTCTAAGTTGGTTTCTAATTCTTGCAATTACAATTTTATTGCTAAATGGCTTTGTAATATAATCATTTGCCCCAATTTCTAAGCCTAATACAATATCAGATTCTTCACTTTTTGCAGTAAGCATAATAATAGGTATAGATGCTGTATTAGGGTTTGAACGAATTTTTCTGCACACTGTTAATCCATCAATTTTAGGAAGCATTAAATCGAGAAGAATAATATCAGGGTGCCATTCTTCAGTAATGGCAATTGCACTTTCTCCATCTGCTGCCATTTTTATATTAGAAAACCCATTAGACTCTAATAACATTTCTAATAGCTCTCTAATTGAGTCTTCATCATCAACAATAAGAATTTTGGATTTTAACATATCTCTTAAATTATATCTAAAACATGCTTTTACTAATAATTTAATATAGTTTTGTTAGGATTGTGTTAGGATTTCGTCAAAAGCCTTATATAGTAGTGTATTACAACCTAATATTATTTTAATACTACTGTTTTATTTTTATTATGGGAGATAGTATGCTTAGAATAAGATTATTGTCGAATTATATAAAAAACAATATTTTATATTCAACGAAAACATATTCGAATGTTTCTCAATCAGTTCAGAGATATTCAAATGTTTTTGGTAAATCTGCAGGTGATTATCTCTCAAAACAATTAAATACTTTTAATGAATCTAAAAAAGTTACAATTAAACAAAATGCTATATCAAAAGATTTATTTAATGCAATATTATACCCTGTTAAAGGACTTCCAGTAGATTTATTGGAGTCTTTTTTATTACGAGCTAAAAAACGTTTCCCTAAATCTAAGACTATAAATAAATTGCTATCTTCTAATTTAATTAAAAAAAGACAACAAGAAAGAAAAATATTATCCAAAAAAGTTGCCATTGGTGGCTGTTTAGATAGTATGTCAATGTCTGATAATGATATTTTTAAAATCGGTCAAAATCGATTGAATCCTATAATTTCAAATTATAGTTCTGATAAAGAAAGAGCGGTAAGTAGATTAGCGTCAGGGCTTGTTCCTGCTGTGTTTTTTGCAAACGATGCTTATAATCAATCAATGATGATAAATAATAATAAACAAGAGGCTAAATTAGAGAAAAAACGCAGATTTAAGCAAGAAGTTTCAAGAATTGGAATTATGTCATACGCTCAGTTTGTAGTTTTAGGCGCATTATCAAAGTATGTTAATAAAAATGCTTTTGCATCCTTAGCAACTACAACTGGGATTGTTGTTGGTACTGAGATGGCTTCGAGATTGATTGCTCATAAGCCTGTAACCTTTATTAAAGGAAAAAATGAAACTAAAAAAGATGAACATCCAATTGTTGATATGGCTAATGATGATTCAACGATTAAACATTCTACTAAAGTATCTAAAGTTGTTGGCACAGCATTCATTGCAGGTGCAATTGCAACCGGTATAAAGATATCTCCTCTAGGTAAAAAAATATTGCCTAAACTTGCAAAAAAATATGAAAATCTGGTACAAAAGGATTTATATATATCTAAAAAAGATTTTAATGGTGTAATAAAAAAATTAAACGATAATGGCTTTGATAAATTGGCTGATAAATATGTGCAATTGGCTAATAATCAAAAAGGTGAAAATATATATTTAGGTAAACAAAATAGAAAAATATTACACCCTGTTGTTGATTCAATAATTATGACTCCAATCAAAGCTATTTATCAGATAGCAACATCTCCTTTTGAAATGCTTCTATCTAAAAATAAGAGTCTAAATGTACATAAAGAAGAAAATTTATTACAAGGAATTTCATATATTCAATCAATCCAACATAGAGCTGACTTTAAGGAAAAATTGAACAAGAAAATTCTATCTTCTTTTGATACAAAAACAAAGACTAGTTATTCAAATCATAATTTAGCAAAACACGCTAAAATATTTACAAGTGGTGCATCATCGTATTTTATTGTTGCTGATAGTTATAATATGGTTATGCAAAAAGAAAATAATAAAGAAAATGCCAAAAAAGTTTCTAAAAAAGTGTTTACTCAGCGTATGTTAAATATTGGACTTGGTGCATATATATTAACTGTTTTAAATAGTATATTTAAAACTCGATATAACAAGTCGTTATATTGTGTTGCTGCTGTTTCCGGTGCGTTTGGATTATTAAATGAAGGGCTATCTCGTTTAGCAGTTGGAATTCCTATTACTGAAAAGAATAGAGAAGAGCAAATTAAATTTAAACAAAAATATTCAAAGGTAATGAATAAGTTAGCTTAGATGAAATTCCCACCAATTAAATGCCCATCGTTTATATCATATAAAACACATGCTTGACCTTTTGCTATAGAGTTAATAGGATCTTCAAACTTGATAGTAACATTGTTATCATTAATTACGTGTGCTTTAACCGGTTGCATATTATATCTGATTTTAACAAGTGCATCAAATTCTTTTTTATCTATTGGATAAGATAAACTTAAAGAATTTAGGATTAATTCGTTTCGATAAGTTTCATTCTTATTTCCAACATAAACAATATTTTCTTTTGCATTGATATCTACAACATACAGTGGCTCTGGGGCTGCAATACCAATTCCTTTTCTTTGTCCAATAGTGTATTGGAAATAGCCTTCATGTTTGCCAAGTATTTTACCTGTCGATATATCAACAAAATTACCTTTTTGTTGAGTAAATTTGTCTAATAGATATTTCTTTGTTGTCATAGGCTTTTGAATAAAGCATATGTCTTGGCTTTCTTTTGATGATTTTGAAGGTAAGTTATTATCAATTGCAATTTGTCTTATTTCAGACTTTTCATACGAATATAGTGGGAACATTGTTTTTGAAAGTTGTTCTTGATTAAGCTGAAATAAGAAATATAACTGGTCTTTTTTAGTATCTTTTGCTGGGTAAAGTTTGTAGTAATTATCTATTTTTTTTATATTTGCATAATGCCCTGTTGCAATATAGTCAGCATTTAATTCATTAATAGCATAATCAAATATAGCTCCCCACTTAATGAATTTGTTACACATAATACAAGGATTAGGGGTTTCTCCATTTTGATATGAATTGTCAAAATAATTTATCACTTTTTCTTGGAATTTTTTTGTAACATCAATTGCATAATGTTCAATTCCAAGGTAATCAGCAACGGCTTTTGCGTTTTGAACAACGGTTTCTGCACTATTTGAATTCGTCATCTTTCCTGTAATTCCGATGACATCATATCCTTGCGTTTTTAAAAGATAAGCAGTAACGCTGCTATCTAATCCCCCACTTAATGCAACTGCAACTCTAGTCACTAGTAGCTCCTTAGTCCTTTTTCTGTGAGCATATATTCAGATGATACATCATCTCCGCCTTCGTGAATTCTTGTAATTAAATCTTTAGCAATTGCACTTTGAAGTACAGTATGATCAACAATAATTGTGAAGTTTTGCATTAACTTAGCATTGATATGTTTAAGGTTAAATGTATTCATATTTTCGTATTGTGCTAAGTATTGTGCAGCAATTACAAGAAAGTCTATTTTTTCAATAGCAGCTTTCCCTTCGACATACTCAATGAATTTTTCATCTTTAAGAATTGGTGTTTCATCTGTTTTATGTTCAATTTCATTGTTTAGAATTTTATCAAAATCTGGTTCTGGTGTTGGTTCTGGATTTTGAATTGAATTAATTGTTACAGGTTTAACAGATGCAATATCAATAGTTTGTGGAACAATATCATTTTGTGGTTGAACTATGGCTTGTTTTTCACTTTCTGTGATATGTTCAAAAACTGCAGGTTGAACATTTAATGGTTCATTGTTATTTATTGGCTGGGTTGTTTCAGTATTTTGTTGAACATTGTTTTCTGGTTGAAATTCTTGGGGTTTATTATTTATTACATCCTCAAACTTCGGTATATTATTTTCGTTATTCTTTTTATTTGCAAGATGAGAATTAGCTTGATTGATAATTAAATCAAGTTGTCTTTCAACAGCCATTTTATCATCTGTTGTTAATTCAAGTTCGATATTCCCTTTTCTAAAAATTATAGTATACATTTATATCCTATTAATTATTTTTAAGTAGTTCATCACGCCATTTGTTTAATTGTTCTTCAACAAATTCAATATCATCAGATTTAAGTTCGATTTCAATATCACCCTTTTTCATTTTGAAAACGTATTCGTGCATAATATCCCCCAAAAAATAAAAATCTACTAGTTAAGTTTACATTAGAATTAAGAAATTTTCAAAATAATTAATAGATAAATAATCTTATTATTAACAAATATTACAATTTTGTAATATATATTTATATTTAAGCAAAAAAAAATATTTAGAGAACTTTTTTAAGTTATAGTACAATCATAGGGTTTTGTGTGAAAAATAACTTTATGGTGTTTAGGTAAATAGATTGTGTTAGTTAGGAGTTAAGCAATGTCAGATGTAACAAATCTCTCAAGTAACGGAGTATTCAAGAACTTTGGAACAATTAAACCGAATCCAAATGTCGTAAAACAAGATTCAAATCAAGTACAACAAGCTGTTGTAGAAAAAGAGAGAGCTAATAAAACTAACGTAAAACAATCTAATAATAAAATGGAGAAAGCTTTACCATACGTAGCTACAGGTGCATCTGCTGTAGCAGTTGGTGTATCAGCAGCCGTTGCGATTAAATCAAATAAAAATGCTAAACAACTCCTAAAACAAATGGAAAAACTAGAACAATCTATGAAATCAGGTGGTGGATCAGTTGTATCTCAAGAAAATATTAAAGGTGCAACATCTTTCATTGTTGGTTTATTAGGCGCAGCAACAGGTGGAGCAATAGTAAATCACTTTGATTCAAATAAAGAAACTTTAAAGAAAATCGGTATGACCGATGATGAAATAAATAATGCAAAGGCAAAGGTTGAGGGCGCTGCATTAGAAAGAGAAAACAGATTAAATAGAACCGAAGCAACAGCAAGTGACGCAGTAAAAAGAGCAAATGAAGCAGATAATAAAGCTCAAAATGCTGAAAACAAAGCAAATGGTGTTGAAGGTAAAGCAAATCAAGCAATTGATACAGCAAATACCGCTTTAAGTCGTGTAAATTCTGTTTCAAATCAAAGTAGTTTAGGATTAAAAATCCATCGTAAACCATGGCATGGTTTAAATTTAATGGTTGTAAATAACAATGAAAAATATATGAATAAAGCTAAAATTGATTCAGCTATGGATGATATTCATACCGCAGTTATTTACAGAATAGGTCGTCAAAACGGTCAAACACAACAAATAATTGGCGATTATCGTAAAAAATATGCACCATTAATGGGTTCAAATTCAACTTGGGCATTAACAGCAGAATTTGATCCAATTAAAGCTGGTGGTTTAGGTTCTGTACCTATGGAAATTCAAAATAACTTCGCAGATATGGGTATTGATAACCCAGTATTTATACCAATGTATCTACAAAAAGGAAAAGGTGAATTCCAAGAAGTAGGAAATTCAAAAGATGGTAAAAAATATACTTATAAATATGGCGGAGAAGTATTTAATTTAACTAAGATGGTTGAAATGCCAGTTCAACAAGCTCGTGGCAATAAAGTTGAAACTCAAAATGTTGAATTTTATTTGGGTTATGCAAAACGTCAAGGCTTAGATGGTAAAAAGGCAGAAAACCCAGATCAACCAATAATCTTTGTAAAAAATAATGCAAACTTTGGTGGTGATATTTATGCAAACAATATAAATGCAGATGAGCCAGAAAAATTCGCATTCTTCTCAAAAGCTGTTTATCAATTAGCTGAAGCAAAAGTATCAGATGCATTAGGTAAATCAAAAACAGGTTTAGGCGAAATTAAAATCAAAAATAAAGAAGCTTATGATTCAATAAAAGCTCCAGTATCTATGATATTAAATGACTGGCATGCTGCACCAATGGCTGGTTTATTACGTTACAAAGCACCAATGGAAAATGCATATAACGTAATTGATGATGATGTAAAAAATGCATTAAGAGATATGCCATTAGTTATGATTGGTCATAATGCTGGTATTTCAGGTGGTACTCGTAATGATTCAGTAGAACGTAGCGATTTCGTAACAGAAAATATTGTTAATACATTGTATGATCAATATGCATATGGAATTACAGAAAATGCAACAACAGGTAGTAATTATTCTGATGTTGATAACTCAATTGTATATGCAAAAGATAATGAAAATGATAGACAATTTAATAACTTAGCTCACGGTATTTCATTATCTGATTACTATGTACCAGTTTCTAAAAATTATGAAAAAGAACTAAAAGAAGGTAAACAAGCTTCTGGAATGGCATTTGATATCATTAGAAGAAGAAGTGATAATGATACAATTAGCGGTGAAATTAATGGTTTAGATAGAGCATTAAATACAACAGAAGCAAAAGCAGGTTGGTTAAAATCTAAATTTGGTATTAATTTACATACATATAACCACCATACACCTATTGATGAAGTAATGGAAGCTCGTCAACACAACAAAATGGAATTCTATGATAATTTCTTAAAACCAGTAATGGATAAAGAGCCTCCAAAAGGTGGATTTAAATATCAATCAATCGGCGAACCAGCAAATGTATCAAGAGAAGATTTCGAAAATGCACCTTTAATTGCATTTGCTCACAGATTAACTGATCAAAAAGGTTTAGGAACATTCCAAAAAGCAGTTCAAGAAATGTTCAATACTTGGGATGAAAAACATCCAGGCAAACCAAAACCAGTTATTATCGCAGGTGGTGAATTAGAAGAAGGCGATCAAAAGCAATTCTTAGAAGCATTGAAAAATCCAAATAATTATAAGAATAAAGATGATGTAAATAGAATCCAAGTATTACAAGGATTTATGCCAAATCCATCATTATATTCAGCAGTAACTTATTTCTGCGCACCATCAACATTTGAACCTTGCGGTTTAACACAAGGAGAATGTTACGCAATGGGTACTCCAATTATTACAACAGCAACAGGTGGATTTGTTGATACTGTTAAAGATGGAGTAAACGGTTTTGTAGCAGAATACGAAGGCAGCTATGCTAATGATATCAAACGTTATGATTTGAAAAATACAGAACACGAACAAAACTGGTTTGGACATTATGGTCATAAGTTAGCTGATAAGTTTAATGAAGGCTTAGATGTATTCTTCAATGATAAAGATAAGTATAAATCAATTGTTCAAACAAACTTGAATACAAATTTAAGTTGGAATAGAGGTGAAAAATCTGATCCAATTCAAGGTTATATCAATAGATTACAAATTAATCAAGAAGATACAATAGAAGCAAACGTTGCTCCAGTAAGAAAACATCTTGTTCCATTATTAAAAGAATTTGATAAAGTACAAAAAGGTGGCAAGTTAGACAATAATTCAAAATTAATGGCTATTTTAACTAATAAAGATAATGCAGCAGATAAAAATAATGCAGTATTTGAAAAATTAGTTGCTACAAATAGTAAAAAACAAGAAAAAATCCAAAATAATCTAAACTTAATCAATAAGCTTACAAACGATTATGAATCAAAAATTCAAATAGATGATAATGATAGTTCATCAAAAGCTAAGTTAGAAATTATGGAACTAAAACAATTTAACGAAAATGATAAATTAAATGTTGTGTCACAATCAATCGAAACAACAAATCATGATAAAGAAATGTTCAATAGATTATTAGATGTATGTGACAAACGTAATAGAAATGAATCTGTTGATACAAATTCAAATGAATATAAAGAACTAACATCTTGGAAACAAGATATCTTATCAAAATATGCAGCATAAATTTGTTATAAGATATAAAAAGAGCTAGATTTTCTAGCTCTTTTTTGTTGAGTTGAATAATAAAATCATGTATAATATTTGCATCAAGCAAAAAATAGAGGATAAGAGATGAGCGAATTTAAAGTAAAATTTAGAGGAATAAGAGGTAGCTATCCGGTAGCTAAAGAAAAGTTTTTAAAATATGGCGGTAATACAGCTTGTGTTGAAGTAAATATAGATGGTCGTATTATAATTCTTGATGCAGGTACTGGGTTAATTAGTTTAGGTGATGAATTAATGCAAAGCTACATTAATTCAGGAACAACTTTATCAGATAGAAAACCTGTAAATGTTTCAATATTATTAAGTCATATTCATCAGGATCATATATCAGGTATTCCATTTTTTGCACCATTACATGTTGCATCAACAAGAGTAAATCTTTTTGGAAATCCTACAAATGTTGGGACATTAGAAGAAGAAATTTCAGAATCTTTATTTAATAAAACATTCCCATTAAATGCTTCAGATATAGCGGCAGATGTGGCTTGTTATGATATTAATGAAACAAATTATATAATTATCAAGAAAGATAATAGCGCAGTGTTAACAAATGTTTGTGAGTTATCAAATATTAAGTGTAATGATGATGATGTAATTATATCTTGTTATAAATCATATGCTCATCCAAAACATGGTGTAATGATTTATCGTATAGAGTATAAGGGTAAATCATTAGTATATGCTACAGATAAAGAAAGTTATATAGGTGGAGATGTAAAATTAGCTAAGTTTGCAAGAAATTGTAATTGTCTAATTCATGATTCTCAATATACAACCGAGGATTATCAAAGTATTTATAGTCCTAAACAAGGTTTTGGTCATTCAACATTTGAAATGGCAAGAGATGTGAAAAATCAAACAAATGCAGAAAAATTAGTATTTTATCATTATGATCCATCTTATGATGATGACAAATTAGACCAAATTGCAGAAGATTTATCTAGTGAAAACTTGATTTTTGCAAAAGAAGGATTAGAAATAATATTATAATGAAAAAAATAATACCTTTATTGTTATGCGTATTAATATTATGCAGTGGATATAGACGTCCAGATAAATTCCAAATAGATGCAGTAACAAATGCAGCTCGTCATAATATGATGGGGACTGATTATTTATTGGAGCGTTGTTATTATGCTGCAATACAAGAGTTCAAAATTGCCATCAGTTTAAATCCTGATACTCAATCTAGTGCAATATATTATAACAATTTAGGTCAAACTTATATGATAATAGGTTTTCCTAATTTAGCAGAAGATTGCTTTGAAAGAGCATTAAAGTTGTATGGTTTAAATTTTCAATATTATCAAAATTTAGTAGCTTGTTATAAAAAGTTGAAGAAAACAAATCAAATGATATCAAAGTATTCTTCCTCACAGAATCCGTTAGATAAAATAACACTAGGTTTGTTATATATAGAAACGGGTCAGACTCAGCGGGGGATAATGACATTAGATGATTTTTGTATGTCAGAGCCTGATTTAATAGTAACTCATGGTGTCAAATCTTATTTAAGGGATATCACTCGTAAATAATTTGCCTAGGTAAGGGTGATATGTTAAAATTAAGCTTGATAATTAAATAAAATTGTACGTGTTTTAGTGGCACTCTGCCGAGAAAAACAACTAAGTGTTGTTTTTAGAGAGGGTTTCCCTTGAGGGAACATCCGCCGCGAAGACCAAACAAAAAATTTGACAACTAAATAAATCGTACGTGTCGTAGTGGCACTCTGCCGAAAAAAACAACTAAGTATTGTTTTTAGAGAGGGTTCCCCTTAAGGGAACATCCGCCGCGAAGACCAAACAATAACTTTGAAAACTAAATAAAATCGTACGTGTCGTAGTGGCACTCTGCCGAAAAAAATAACTAAGTGTTATTTTTTGAGAGGGTTCCCCTTGAGGGAACATCCGCCGCGAAGACAAAACAATAACTTTGAAAACTAAATAAATCGTACGTGTCGTAGTGGCGGAATGGTAGACGTGCACGTTTGAGGGGCGTGTGGAGAAATCCGTGCGGGTTCAAGTCCCGCCTACGACAATTAAAAAGGGGATAACAATTGTTATCCCCTTTTTAATATGCTTGATTGGTGAGGGCTTAAATTCGTTTTTGCGGGTTCAGCGGGAGCGAGCTGAGGCTGGAGTGCTTTTGTTTGAAGTGATTAAATCACAAAAACAAAACACGGAATTGCCGTTAAACGCGAGCGACCAAGAGAAGTCCCGCCTACGACATTTATTTTTCTTTGTTAAAAAGAAATTATTTATTTTATCTAAGCAAAAAAAAGAGCCTTTTGGGCTCTGAAAATTTTCTGTGAAGTGTAGTGTGTGTAGAAAGAAACTGTGTCTGTTCTCTAGTCCTCGTTCCCGATTGGTTCGGGCTTTCCTCGTGTCATGTTTCTTCTTTTTATACTCTGTACTTATATAAAGTTTTTTTAGAAATAATAATTGACTATTTTGTATATACTTTTTAGATATTTGTTACATTTCTTAATAAATCTAAAATTATTCATATTAAAAATAATTTTTGTTTGTATTATAATTTGTATGTTTGTTTAACACACAAAAGGGGGAAAGAATAAATGGAAAGTTTATTAGCGTTAGCTCACACGCATGCTATGGCTATTTCAGCTTGGA
>CALUUV010000055.1 GCA_944324055.1 Candidatus Gastranaerophilales bacterium
ACAACTAGAACAAAGAGATAACATAATAAATAAAACAAGAGAATATATAAAAACACATCAACGAAAAGATGAATTTTTAGATTTAAACGAATGGCAAACGAGGGATTTATTAGAAATATTAAATATAGATAAAGGAGATGAATAGATATGTATAATATGTTATTTGGGGAAAATGAATTAGCAGACGATTTATTGAAAATGCTTAACTTAACAAAAGAAGATTGTGGAAGATATAGAGATTGTTATTTAGATGAAAAAGGGGAAAAAATTATTGTATACACTAGAAATGGTGGAGGTAATAGAGAATACTATGAGGAGGTTTTTGATAAATTATCATCACACACTAATTATCTTTGTGATTATGATGACGATTTTGATTGTACTTATGCAAGTATAGAATTTAGTGTACCAGATAAATTTATTGAATTAACCAAAGAATTTGTAAAAAAAGGTGCTGATACTACAACAGGAAGTGAAAAATTTAAAAAACTTTTAGATGTTTTAGATAAAGGAGAATAGATAATATGAATAAAAGAAGACATAGTTATAAAAGTTATGAAAATAGAAAACATGATGATTTAAACATAAAATGCAAAGATTTAGAAGTTAATATAGTTATTAATGGAATTTGCAAAAAAAGAAATATATCAAAAAGTGATTTATTAATTGAAATGGTAAAAGAAAGATATCCTGAAGAATATAAAATTGCAAAAGCGAACAAAAATACAATAGATAGTGTAATATTATGTATGCAAATGAATTTAGAAGATTTAGATGAATATGAAAAAAATATGATGTTATATTTTATCGAGAGATTAAAAAAAATAGATAATAAAGGAGAATAGATAATATGCTAGAAATAACAAGAGATTTAAAAGATATAGTATGTTGTAGTTTACGATATGCGTTAGGTAGAAGGACATATATTACATCATTTGTTGCTGATTATATTATGGAACATAAAGAATTGATAGATAATAGAGTTAAAACGATAATGTTAAAAGACTTAGATGATTATTTTGAAAATAGGAATGATTATTACAAAGATGATGAATGTGACTACCAATCTTGGTTGAAATTAAAAAAATGGTTGGAGGGAAAATAATATGAATAAAGAAGAAACTATTGGTTTAGATTATGAAAAAAGCTATTATATGATGATGGACGAAATGAGTAAAAAGTTAGAACATCAAAAAGAAGAATATAACAAAGAAAAAAAAGAATTGGAAAAAGAGTTAAAATTTTATAAAGAAATAATAAAAAGCATTTTGAATATAAGAGATTAGGAGAATAGATAATATGAATAAAAGTGCTAAAGAGATATGGAAAGAAATTAAAGGTTATGAGGGTAAATATATTATCTCAAATTATGGAAAAATCATTTCATTACCTAGATATAAACAAAATAAAAGCAAACTACAATATGTCGAGCCAAAAGAGATAACTCCATATATTAACACCAGAAATGGCTATGTGTATGTTTATTTATGCAATAATGGAATTTACAAAAATGTAAGACTTCATAGACTCGTTGCAGAAAATTTCATACCAAATCTCAATCATTTGCCACAAGTAAATCATAAAGATGGCAATAAACAAAATAATGAAGTTTCTAATCTTGAACGGTGTACAGCTAGCTATAATATTAGAGATATGTATAAGCGACTTGGGAAAGGAAAATGTTATGTTAAAAATTCGTGATGATGTAGATTTAAAAGAATTAGAGAAGTTTGGATTTAAAACATTTTTTGTGGAGTACAAACAGAGTTTATTTGCTATTAAAGATATATATGTTGATAGACCATACAAAATTGCTAAAGATTGGTATAGAATTGGTGTTGATGAAAAAAATAGAAAATTTAGAAAGTCAAAATTTAGACCAGGGAAAACTTTATTAGATGTAAGAGTAACTAAAAAAGATATTTATGATTTAATTCAAGCAGGTTTAGTAGAAAAGGTGGAAAAATGAGTAATAAACAATTAGTTATAGAATTAGAAGAAATAATTAATTACCTTAAACAATATAGAATATTAACAAATAAATTAATAAATAACCATGTATCGCAACATGATATTGAAAATTTTATCGAAAAAGAATATATAAAAAGTACAGACAATCATTATTATGACTATGAATATGATTTATATAATTGGCTTGATATTATGGTATTAGAAGAAATATTATCAAAACTAAAGGAAGTGAAAGATGAACAATAAACAACTAGCATTGATAACACTATTAGGTGGACTAGCCTTCGTATTATTAGTGTATTCATTTTTTATGACAGTTATGTGTGATGATTTAGTTAAAAAGATAAGTGAGGTGTGTGTTTGTGATAGATATGAAAGTGAGGTGAAAAGATGAATATTTATAGAGAAATGAAGTATTATCCCTATCCAAGAACAATTATGTTAGATAGTGGTTTATGTTATAATTATAAATATTATATTATGAATTTAGGAACACATCCAACGGCATATGTTTAAATACCATTTAATCATCCTTATTATGGTAAAAATTATGATGATATTGATATTGATGTACATGGAGAATTAACATATTCATTAAATGAATTATCTTTTTTACCATTACATGATGGCGATTGGTTTATCGGTTGGGATTATGCACATGCATATGATTATGTGGGAAATATATCTTTTTGTGAAAATTGTAAAAAATGGACAACAGAAGAAATTAGAGAAGATGTAATGAAAGTTTGTAGACAATTAAAAGATATAGAAAACAAAGAAAAATATTCAAAGAAAGAGGAGTGATATTATGAGAAAAAAAGAATTAGTTAGTAAAGTAGGAAAATTAGAATATCAAAACATGATATTAAATGATGAGGTTAATAAATTAAGAAATAAAATTGAAAAAATAAAAAAAGCAAAAGAAATGGAAGATAGAAATAAAATATTAGAAAAATATGATATTGCAGTATTAGTGAAAAATGGAAAAACATATTTACTTCAAAAAGGAAAAAATGAAGAAAGATTAGTTTATTATTCTATAAGTCAAAAAGTAGGTGCACCTATTAAAATTAAAATTGATAAAATTTTATTATAATTTTATCTTTTTTTTATTTTATTGTATAATTATAATGAGGTGAAAAAAAGGCTATTAAATTAAATTAAAAGGGAGTTGATAAAAATGGCAAATAATGAAAATTTAATACCAGTAACCAAGAGAACGCCAAGAGAACGCAAAGCTATATCTTCTAAAGGTGGGAAAGCAAGTGCAGAGGCTAAAAGAAAAAGAAAAGCATTAAAAGAAGAGTTGATCGCATTATTAGATGTTATAGATACAAATGGACATTCAGTCCAAGAAAAGATATCGTTTGCATTAATAAAAGAGGCGTGTGATGGTAATGTTAAAGCATTTGAAGTTATTAGAGATACTATTGGTGAAAAGCCAATTGATAAAGTAGAACAAATAAAGCCACCTGTTATCAAAATTGAAAGACCAGATAAAAAATGAATATATATGACATCATAGCACCATCTTTTTGGGATTTAATTGATGATATATTAGATAATAAGCATACTCATTATTGGTTAAAAGGTGGACGTGCTAGCACAAAGTCATCTTTTGTTAGTATAATGATAATATTATTAATTATGATGGATAAGACTGCTAATGCAGTTATTTTAAGAAAAATAAGTAATACATTACAAGATAGTGTATTTAACCAAATGATATGGGCTATAGATAAATTGGGGTTATCTAACTATTGGGAGGTACATAAAAGCCCTATGGAATTAATTTATAGGGCAAATGGTAAAGAACAAAAAATAATATTTAGAGGTAGCGATGACCCTGTTAAATTAAAGTCAACTAAATTTAAAAATGGATTTTGTAAAGTTATATGGTATGAAGAGTGTTCTGAATTTAATGGTATGGAAGAGATAAGAAGTATTAACCAAACATTTATGCGTGGTGGTAAAGATTATAAAGTTTTTTATACTTATAATCCTCCAAAGAGTATGAATAATTGGGTTAATATGGAAGTGTTAGAAGAAAGAGAAGACAAGATAGTTCATAATAGCACTTATTTAGAAGTCCCTAGAGAATGGCTTGGAGAACAATTTTTTATTGAAGCTGAACATTTAAAAAAGACTAAGCCTTTAGCTTATAGGAATGAATATTTAGGAGAGGCAACAGGTACAGGTGGAAGTGTTTTTGATAATGTTGTAATTAGACATATTGAAGATGAAGAAATAGAAAAATTTGACAATATTTTAGATGGCATTGATTTTGGTTATGCAGTTGACCCAACTTGTTATTTGCAATGTCATTTTGACAAAACAAGAAAAAGATTATATATTTTTAATGAAATATACAAATATAGTTTAAGAATAAAAGATTTGTATGATGAAATTAATCAAATAAAAGTTGGAAGAAGTTACATAACCTGTGATAGTGCAGAGCCTAGAAGTATTGATGAATTGAGATATTTAGGATTAGATGTTGAGGGAGCTAAAAAAGGACCTGATAGCATTGAATATGGAATAAAATTTTTACAAAGTCTTGAGGAAATAATAATTGATAACGTCAGATGTCCTAACACAGCTAAAGAGTTCACATCATATGAATATGAACAAGATAAATTTGGTAATTTTAAAAGCAAGTATCCAGATGAAAACAACCATAGTATAGATGCTTGCAGATATGCTATTGAAGAATATACACGTAATAATACAATGACTTTTGGATTCAATAGAATTATTTAAAAAGGAGTGATAATATGATACAAATGTCAAGAGAATATTTAGAAAATAATAATAATGTAACAAAAATAGTAAATGATGTTAAGGCAATACTTGACCATCGTTATAAGATGTATTTAAAATATCAAAAAAAAGATGGGATACCATTAGAAGCTTATACATCAAAGGTAGCAACTGGTTATTTAGCAGGGACACCACCAAAGTTTTCAATAAAACAAGAAAATAATAAAGAAAAACAAAATATAATAACCAAAATATTTGACAAAGTCTTTGGAAGTACGGCTAACCCTGATGAGTTTAAGATAATTGTTGATTATATAAATGATTATAATGATCTTCCAGACTTCTTTTTAAATATTTGTTTAGATTATTTTGCAACAGGGGCTTGTACATGGTTAAATTATGAAAATGAAAATAATGAACAAGTATTTGCAAGGATACCAAGTTGGCAATGTGTATTAATATATGATTATTCTGTACCAGCCCAAATAATTGGAGCAGTTAGGATATTTAACACAATTGATGAGTTCGGTAACAAAGTTGATAATGTAATAATCACATCAGAAACTAGTAAAAGATATTTTAAAAATTCAGAAAAGCAGAAAGATGTTTATTTAGAAGATAAATCACAAAGAGAAAATGTATTATGGCAATTACTACCAGTTTATGGCATTGAAAGTGATACAGGAGCATTATTTGAAAATGTTATTGATTTAATAAATAAATTAGAAATGTGTATTGGAAATATTAGTAGCATGATGAATTATAACGATTTAGGTTGTAAATTAAAGGTAGTAGGCTACAGACCACAATATCCATCAACAACAAAAGATGAAGAGAATAATATAGTTCCTAATCCAGAAAGAGAAAAAGAAGATGAAATAGTGTTAAATGCTAAAGTATTTTATACTCCAGACGCCTCTGGTGATATTGGTTGGATAAGCAAAACAATTGACACTAGTGCTGTAGATTTATTAAAGACTACATTATTAGAATACATATTGATGATGACATTTATCCCTAATATTACAGATGAGGGATTTACAAATGCTGATAGTAATAAAGCATTAATGAAAAAGTTCTTTGGTTTACAAACATCGCAACAAGAAACGATTAAGGCGTTAAAAAAAGAATTGTTAAGAATGTGGGAAAACATTATTGACAGGATTAATGATAAAAAGAATACCAAATTTGATTTTAGAGATTTAGATATTCAAATACAAGCATGTATTCCAACAGACGATAATGAAGTTGTTGATATGTGGTTAAAATTACAAGATATCGTTTCTGATGAAACAATTCTTAATAATTTGCCTTTAGATATTGATGTCGAAAGTGAATTATCAAAGAAAGAAGAAGAAGACAATAAAAAAATGCAAGAATTTTATAATAATAATGCAAATATAAATGAAAATATGAGTGAAAATAAAAATGATAATCAAAATGATTTTCAAAAACAAAAAGAAAAAGAAGACAATTAGTCTATTCTTTTTTTTTATGCTATAATAAAAAAGAGGTGTATAAAATGACTTTTGAAATGAATAGAGAAACATATAAAATTGTAGAAATGACACAAGAAGAAATAAGAAAAAAAATTGAAGAAAGAGCAAGACTTGAACTTGGTGACCATGTTACTACTGGCCGTTATTTTGGAATTACATGCACTGATACTGGGCTTATTATATTAGATAAAGATTTGCCTTATCGTAAACAAAGAAAAACACTTATGCATGAATTAATGCATGCATATATTGATGCCTATATAACAAAAACAGATGATTTTAATCAAGAAGCATTATGTGATATATCTGCTAATTCTCATGATATAATACATGGAATAGTAGAATTATATTATGAAAAAAGGGGATATGGAAATGATTAATTTAGCTTATCAAGATAAACAATTAGAAAAGTATTATAAAGAATATAGAAAAAGAAGTCTTTCTTTAATGGATGAGATACAAAGTATAATTGATAGTGGTTTCACTTATGAAAACCTTAACAAATACAATAAAAATTTAGATAGATTTAAAAGGGAAATATTAAAAGTCATAGATAAGTTAGATGGATATAATTTATATATGGCTAAAAGATTGTTAGAAAGAAATAAAATTAAAAATAAAGATATTCTTTATTGGTGGATATTGTTTAAATATGTTGAGTTTATGTATCAAATGGAAGCAATAGAAAAAGAAATAATAAACGCAATAGATAAACACTTTATAGAAGAAACAATAAAACAATGTGAAAGCATAGTTGATAAAACATATAAAATAAATAGTGAAAATCTAATTAATGAAGCAATGCAAGAACCAAATAATTTAGGTTATGAATGGAACACATACAAGACTTCTATTACTGAATACAACGCTAGTGAAATGTATGATAATATAATACTTAATTTAAGAAATAACAAAAATAAAGTAAATAGAGATATATTAGAACGTCAACAAAATAGAATGATTAAAAAAAACAAGACCAAGTTTACAGGAGCATTAGACAACCAAATAGACTTTAATACTTCTTATATACAATTACACATATTCGAAAAATTTGGAATAAAAAAAGCAAGAATAATGGGAGTGTTAGACGAAAGAACTTGTGAAGTGTGTGATGATTATATAGGAAAAGTATATAAATTAGAAGACATAGTAATAGGAGTACAAGTTAATAGTCATCCATCATGCCGTTGTTATTTAGAACCAGTAAAGGAGTATGAATAATGAAAAAAGAAGATATTTATAAAATGATAATGACAAAATATAGATGTAACAAATGCAATCGTTTGCTTTTTTATGGAAAAATAAGAAATGATTATCATATTGAGATAGCATGTCCAAGATGTAAGACTATAACTACCTTTGAAAGAAAAACAATAGAAAGGAGAAATAAAGATGAATGATGGAGTATGGAGAACAATAAGTGGACGACGTGTATTTATTAAAACAGGACAAAGTTTAACCGATGCTATGAAAGAAAGTGGGAAATTTAAACAAAGCAAAAAAACAAATAAAGAAGATAAGAAAAAAAGCAAAATTGAAGAATTAGAAAGAAAAAAAGAAGAAACAAAAGACATATTTGCGAAAGGAAGTATACAAACGGAAATAGATATGTTAAAAGATGATTTTGATGGTACTGTTGAAGAATACTTAGCGGAAAAACAAAAAAACAATTTAAGCAAATATAAAAAAGAAAAAGAAATAGAACTAGAAAAAAGAAATAAAGAAATTAGAGAACAAAATAAAATATTATACAAAAACATAAAAGTTGAAGAAATAGAAAAGTCAAAATTAACTTCTCCTAAGGAAGGATATGAAAGAATATACAGAGGATTAAACGAAGACTTTGATAAGTTCTATGATAGAAATTCTATAGACAATACAAATGGTTATGAAAGTTGGACAAACAGTTATGAATTAGCAAAATCATATGGTAAAAATGTTTACTATATGGATATACCTAAAAGAGATATAGGAAATGATTTGCTAACAGAAGATGGAGAAAGAAGTTATGTTTATTCTCATGATAAAAAAGTAGGATTAAAAGGTAAAAGTGGTAAAGAATATTTGTTATATACTGGTCATAACAAATATTTAAAATCCAAATATACCAAAATAAAGGAAGATTAAATGGATATTTTAGATAATGAAGAAGCAGTTATTTATTTAATAAATAAGAGTGGAAAAAACTTAAAGCCTAATTTATTTGTGATGAAAAGGTTTGAAGCAGTTAAATTTTGCTCTGATGAAAGAACAAAAGGAAATGATTGGTCGTTATGTTTTTCAATACATAAAAGAAATTGGAGAAATGAATTAAAAACTTTTAGAAAAAATGACGGAAGATTTGATGATATTTTAGAAGAATTAAATATTATTCCAATTTTTAGTTTGGATAAATAATGTCAATTTGACATTTTTTTTTACATTTTGTATAATTTAAGTAGATACAAAAGGTATCAACGAGTTCCAAAAAGAGAACCATAGTGTTTTTACTATGGTTTTTATTTTGAATTAAATGTAGTGGGGCAATAAAGCAATGCTATGGGGAAGGAGAATATTATGGAACAAGAAAATAAAGAATTAGATGGAACACCTTTAACTTTTGATGAAATCTTACAAGACAAAACTTACCAAAGTGAGTTTGATAAAAGAGTAGCTAAGTCTTTAGAGACTGCAAAAACAAAATGGGAAAAAGAATATAATGAAAAGTTAGAGGCAGAAAAAACAGAGGCAGAAAAGTTAGCACAAATGAAAGAAGAAGAAAAACATGCTTATGAGTTAGAACAAGCTAACAAAAAAGCAGAAGAAGCCATTAATAAACTTAATGCCTATGAGTTAAAAGAACAAGCTATTAACATAGCTCAAGAAAAAGGATTGGATATTTCTTTACTTGATGATATTGATTATTCATCACAGACGGCTGAAACAATCAAAACCATTATAGATACTAAAAAACAAGTTTTTGATAAAGCATTAGAAAAAGCCATTAATGAAAGATATAAGGAAAAAACACCTAGTAATGTTAATGGTAATGTTGATGAAAATAACTGGGAAAAATCAAGTAAGCAAGAATTAAATCCTTTGTTTAGAAAATATTAAAAGGAGGAATAAATTATGGCAAACACATTAAATAATGCCGAAAAATGGTCACCAAAGTTAATCGAAATAATGATTGATAATAGTTACATTTCACCATTCATCACCACAAATGTTGAATGGTTAGGAGCTAAAAAGTTCCATTTTACCCAAATGTCTGTAAAAGGTTATAAGGCTCATGATATCACTGGTGGTTGGAATAGACAAAACATTACACAAAATGATAATGTTTATACATTGGAACAAGATAGGGATGTTGAATTCTTTGTTGATAAAAGAGAAGTTGACGAAACTAACCAAACAGCTAGTGCCCAAAATATTAGTGAGGTATTTACTGAAACTCAGTCAGTACCAGAACAAGATGCTTATTTCTTTTCAAAAGTTGCAACAAAAGCAATTGCAGCAAGTTTAAAATCTGAAACACAATTATCTACAATTACAAAAAGTAATGTAGTTGCATATTTACAAGGAATTATTTCAAAAGTTCGCAGATATAGAAATAAAGGACTTGTTGTATATGTAAGACCAGAAATTATGGATGCATTGGCTATTGCACCAGAGTTTAATCGCAATATTGATGTTACATCAATTGTACAAAGTGGCAAAGCTATTCAAACAAGAATTACAACACTTGATGGTGTACCATTAGTTGAAATTATTGATATTGATAGATTTTGTACAGCATTTGATTTTAGCGATGGATTTGCAAAAGCTTCAACTGCGAAAGATATTAATGCATTAGCAGCAACACCATTAACTACGAAATTTGTACCAAAAATTAATTCAATCTATATGTTTGCTCCAGGAGATCACACAGAGGGTGATGGTTATTTGTATCAAAATAGAGCATTCTACGACACTTTTGTTTTTCCAAATGGTAAAGATAATAAGATTGATAGTATTTTTGTTGATTATGACCCAGGAGCAGGAGAATAATGGTTTATATTTATAAAGAGAATGTATATTTAAGAGTTGAAGAAAAAAAGTTGCAGCAATATCTTAATGATGGATTTAAAATCGTTGAAGAAAAAAAAGAAGTAAAGCCTAAAATTAAAAATGAAAATACAAAATAAAAGGAGGGCAAAATATGTTGAATGAAATAATAACTGAGTTAGGTGCTTATTATGATGAAAAAGATAATAATTTACTTAATTCTATATTAGAAGAAACAACAAATAATGCCCTCTTTCTTTCTAATTTGGATAATAATGAGGACAACAAAAATTTGTTGAAATCAGAGATAAAAGAATGTGTTAAAACTATTTATTTGCGTAGAGGTACAGAACATAATCAAAGTTTAAGTGCAAATGGGGAAAATGTTACGTTTATTGATCCATATGAAAAATTAAGAGAAAATATAATTAAAAATGGTAAGAGGAGAATTTTTTAATGGAATTATGTAAATTAGAAAAAGTAACATTAAAGAAAGCTAATAAAGAAAAGCAAACTAATGGAGTTTATAAAGATACATATTTTATCATTGATAGTTTTGATGTTTGGATACAATCTTTAGATGATGAAGTTAGTGCTAATATTTATGGAGCTAATTTATATAAAGTTAAAAGATTAAAAACGCCCAAAAAAGATTTAGAAACATTTTTAATTAGTAAGACAAATAATAGCAATGATAATATTAGTAAATATGTAATTGAATATGATGAAAATCTTTATAAAATTAACGATGCAAAAAAAAGTGGGGTAACAATTGAAAGATTATGAAACTTAAAATATCTAAAGAAATTAAAAAATATTCTGATGATTTAGATAATAAATTGAAAGACATTGTTAATAGTACATTATTATTTACATATGAAGAATTAGTAGCTAAAGCTCCTGCAGATACTCATTATTATATATCACAAATGCAAGTTGATAATGCAGAAAAAAAGAAAAAAAATATAATTTCTGGACGTGTGTTTAATGATGTAGTAGTAACAAGTAAAGCAGGCGATATTTATTGTTTAGGTGAATTGTTAGAAAATGGAACAAGACCACATGCTATTCCTAATGCATTTGGTAAAGGGTATTATTATGGTTATGTTGATGAAAATGGAAAATACCATAAAGGTACTTTAGACAAAGATTGGCATCCAGGATTTAGGCCAATCCCACATTGGCAACCAGCATATGAAAAGGCGATTATTCATATGGATAGACTGTTAAAGGAGAGATTATGAGAGAAGTTATACAAGCAAAATTAGATGAAACAAGTATTGAGTGTGGTAACTTGAGATCAGATGATATCTTAGAAAAAGGTCAAACATATTTTGGTTACCAATTAACAAATAATTATCGTAATAGTGATATGGAAAACACATATGAAATGGCTGCTAATATTAATGGTTATTTGTCAAGATTAGAAGATAGTACCGAAAATACATTAGAAATAGTTGATAATGCAGTACAAGAAATTGTTAATAAATTAAAAGAACTTGATTTTAGAACTACCTACGAAGATGTATCTATCGAAAATGGTATAAGAAAAATACATATAACAGGTAGGGCTGTTGCTCAAGATAATGAATTGTTAGGAGGTAGAAAAGATGGCTAGACAAAATGCAAAGTATCATACTTTTAATGGTGCTAAATTAGAATATTCAACTTCAGAGGAACCTACGAGTTGGACACAAATTTTTGGTTTGAAGACAATTCCAGACCTTGATGGTGATGTCAATTATGTTGATACAACAGATTTGGACAACACTATACAAATGACCCAAATATTAGGGTTAAAAAGTGCTGTTGAATATGAATTTGAGTTTAATATGGAAGATCCATCATTGACATCAAATATTTATTTGGCAAGCAATCTTGAAGACACTGGAAAAGTCTATAAGTGGAAATTAACATTACCAAATAAGATAGTATATGAGTTTGATAGTGATGTTAGAACTAAGATAATTGGTGGACAAAGTGATGAGTTAATTGGGTTTAGTATGTTCTTAAGTCCAATTGCAGAACCAGTAAAAACAATACCAACAGAATAATAGATAAACTAGATTTACTACCAAAAAGGTAGATAGGGAATAAGTCTACACTTATTCTCTTTTTTAATAAAGGAAGGATGATAAAAATGAAATGTTATGAAATAGAATTGAATGGAGAAACAATCAGATTAAGATTAAGAAGTGTTGATATTTGTGAATTAGAAAAAAAGAATAATAAAAGTATTATACAATTAATGAAAGAAGTGTCACAAACAAATATTGTTATGTTTTTAATGTACATGCGTAGACATGAATTTCCAAATTATAGTAATAAAGAAGCAAATGAATTATATGATAAATTAATAGATAAT
>CALUUV010000056.1 GCA_944324055.1 Candidatus Gastranaerophilales bacterium
GGTGAAGCAATTGGTATTATCGCAGCTCAATCAATCGGTGAACCTGGTACACAGTTAACAATGAGAACATTCCACACTGGTGGTGTATTCAAAGGTGCTGGTGCTATGAAAACTGTTGAAACAATCGAAGCTGGTACTGTTTCATCAAAAATTAAAACAAGAGAATTAAGAACTCGTCACGGGGACGTTGTAAATGTAGCAATATTTGAAGGCGACGTTGAAGTTAAGGGTGCTAAATTTAATAAAAAATACCATATCCCAGCAGGTGCAATTGTTCACTTTACAGATGGTATGGAAGTTAAAAAAGGTTACAAATTATGTGAATTCGACCCTGTATCATCAGGTGATGGTAGCCGTTTAACAGAAAAAGCAACAAAAGATATTACATCAGATGTATCTGGTGAAGTATATTTTGAAGACTTTATCGCTGATGAAAAGAAAGACCGTCAAGGTAACATCTCAAGAATTGCAAACAAATCTGGTATTGTTTGGGTAATTGGTGGTGATGTTTATAACTTACCTGGTGGTTCTAAAATTTTAGTTCAAGATGGTCAAAAAGTTAAAACAGGTGAAGAACTTGCTGAAACTATGATGATTTGTGAACACGGTGGTGAAGTTCGTTACGGTGCTGACTTAGTAACTGAAGAAGTTAAAATTGATGGTCAAAAAATTAAGAAGATTGTACAAGGTAAAGAATTAACAATTGTAATTGCTTCATTAGCTCCATCAAATGCAACTTTCGAACAAACTAAGAAAGAACAATTATGGACAGTTGAAGATACTGAAGAAAAATATATCGTTAAGGCTCCAATTGATACTACTGTTGAAAATGGTATGGTAATTGCTGAGTTGGTTGATGATGAATATTCAGTAGAATCTTCAGGTGAAATTAGATACTTAGGTGTAGAAGTTGATGAAAATCAAATTATTACAACACCAGGTAATGTAGTATTCATTCCTGAAGAAATTCACCAAATCAATAAAGATGCAACTTTAAAAATGGTTGATAACGGAACATTCGTTACAGCTGGTACAGAAGTTGTAAAAGACGTATATTGTCATATCGATGGTATTGTTGAATTCAAAGAATTTAACGATGTAATCCACGAAATTACAATTCGTCCTGGTGAAGTTCATTCATTAGCTAATATTAATGAATTAAAAGTTGATGAAGGCGAAGTTATCAAAAAAGGAACTGTTATTGCTGAAGGTATCAAAGCTAAAGAAACTTCAATCGTTACAATAATGGAATCTGATTTTGATGATTTAGACATTGATGATTTAGATGAAGAAATTGATACAACAATGGGAATGGATGATGATTCATTAGATGAAAAACCAATTCAAATTTTGGTTCGTCCAGTTCAAGTTTTAGATATTAAACCTAAGAATGTATCAATTAAATTTAACACATCTGATGAGTTAATCGATGTAGTTCCTGTAACTCAATTACAATATAAAGATGGTGCAAGAGTAAGAAATCTTGATGGTGCAGCATTAACAAGAACAAGTTTAGTGTTACAAATGCAAGGTTACTTATCACACTTAAAAGGTTTAGTAGAATTAGATTCTGATAACCAATTAAAGATTGTTGTATTAGAAACATTGATTGTACGTCGTGAATTAGAAGGTAATTCTAAGATGAATCAATCATTACAAACAGCATTATTAGTAAACAATGGAGAGGTAATTGAACCAAGAACTCCAGTTGCTAAAACAGAAGTATTAGCAATTAATAATGGTGTTGCATCTATTAAATCAACAGAAGGTGATGTAAGACGTTTATTATTACATTCTGAAGAATTTGAAACAAAAGTTGCTATTAAAGGCAAAGCATCAGTAAAAGAAGGTCAATTTGTAAAAATGGATTCAATCCTTTCTGATGGCGGAGATGTTTCACCTGTATCAGGTCAAATCATTTCTGTAAGCAAAGATTCTGTTTTAATCAGAAATGGTCGTCCTTACTTAATCAGCCCTGGTACTCAGTTACAGGTTGAAGCTCAATCATTGGTATTACGTGGTGATATTTTAGCAACATTACTATACGAAAGACAAAAAACCGGTGACATCGTTCAAGGTTTGCCTCGTGTAGAAGAATTGTTAGAAGGTCGTAAACCAAAAGATTGTGCAATCTTAGCAGAATATGACGGTGTAGCAGAAATTGAAATCGAAGATGAAGTTCCAAGATTATTCTTAGTTTCTGACGAAGAAGGAAGAAAAGAAATCAAATTCGCAATTGATGCAAGCATCGTTGTTCAAAATAAACAACAAATTAAGAAAGGTCAACCATTAACAAGTGGTCCTTTAAACCCTCACGATGTAATCAGACTTTGTGGTCCTGAAGCTGCTCAACAATATCTTGTAGACGAAGTACAACGTGTATACCGTTCACAAGGTGTAGAAATTGCAGATAAACACATCGAAATTATCGTTCGTCAAATGACTAAGAAGGTAAAAGTTGTTGAACCTGGTGATACAAACTTATTACCTGGCGAATTGATTGAGGTTCAAACATTCGAAAACGCTAACAAAGAAGTTAGAGAACGTGGTGGAGAAGAAGCAGTTTGTGAACATATGTTATTAGGTATCACTAAAGCATCATTGAACACAGAAAGCTTTATCTCAGCAGCTTCATTCCAAGAAACAACAAGAATCTTGACAGAAGCAGCAGTTGACGGTAAAAAAGACTTATTAAGAGGTTTGAAAGAAAACGTTATTATTGGTCGTTTAATCCCAGCTGGTACTGGTTTCCATCACTTAAACTTCGCTAACGAAGAAAGAGATAGAGAAGCTCAAAGAAGAGCAGCTGCTCAACGTAATCAAGCAAGAAAACCAGCAGCAATCCTTGAAGAAATTGAAGGAATGTTTGGTTCTCCTGATTTGATTTCAGATGATACAATTATTGAATAATAATAATTGATATAAGAAAAATAGGTTGCTTTAATTAGCAACCTATTTTTTTATTATTATTTAGATATTATTGTAAATCCATAAGGATCTTATAATATTTTTGTAATGTTTTAGTATCTGTAGATTTTAATATAAAATTTATTTTATTAAGTAATTCGTCTTTATCAATAAAGTGGTCATAATCAAATAAATCTTTTATTGAAACATTTAAAGCATTTGCTATTTTTATTAGGCTTTCTTCTTTAGGTATTTGTATCCCTCTTTCAATTTTTGATAAATTAGATGCTTCCATATTAAGTTCTTCTGCAAACTTAAGCTGCGAAATATTTTTTCTCTCTCTTAATTCTTTAATTCTTTGACCTAATTTTTTTGAAATAATACCCATAATAAGAGGATACTATGTATTTTAAATTATATAAAGATTTTAGTAAGACTATTATTATTGACAATATAATCTTAGTATGACATAATTTGAGTAATACATGTTATATTAAGACTATTATTTTAATATTTTAGGTACTAAGAAGATTATAATGCTAGAAAAAATATTTGGATTATACAAAGAAAATTCTCAAATTATTTTAGTTTTTTTAGGGATAAAAATTAAATTCAAATCTCCATCAATAAATCAATTAGGAGAAGTTTGTTGTATTCAAAATCTTAGATACATAAAAGAACAAAATACTTATTTCCCTCATCCTATAGGAATAGTTATCCATCCAAAGGTTAAAATTGGTAAAGATTGTACGATATTTCAAAATGTAACTATAGGTCAGGGAAAATTAATTAATGGTAATGATACGCCGATAATTGGTAATAACGTAGTTGTTTATGCAAATTCTGTAATTATTGGTGGTGTAAAAATAGGTGATAATGTAATAGTTGGGGCGGGTTCAATAGTTATAAATGATATTCCTGATAATGCTATTGTTGCTGGAAATCCTGCAAAGATTATTAAATATAAGTTGTAATTATTATTAATTAATTTATTTTTTACTTATATTTACCCTACCCCTGTGTTATAATTTCTTTGTACACATAATAGGAGTTTTATTATGAAAATTAGAGCTAGTCACATTTTAGTTAAAACAGAAGATGAAGCTAAAAAATTATTAGAAGAAATCAAAAATGGTGCTGATTTTGCTGAATTAGCAAAAGAACATTCTTTATGCCCATCAGGTCGTGATGGTGGTGATTTAAGATTCTTCGGTAAAGGTATGATGGTTAAACCTTTTGAAGAAGCTGCTTTTGCTCTTAAAAAAGGAGAAGTTTCTGAACCTGTTGAAACTCAATTCGGTTGGCACTTAATTCAATTAACTGATATTCAAGACTAATGATTGATTATGACTTAGAAAAATATGGGGTTGACTATTTATTAGTCAACTCCACTAATAAATTTTTATTAGAGTATGTTCCAATAGAAGAAAATTCTGTTAATAAATTAACTGGTTTTACTGGAGATGTTGGAGATGCTCTTATTTGTCCTGATGGAAAAGTTTTATTGTTTGTTGATTCTCGTTTTCATATCCAAGCTGATAGAGAAGTTGATCATTCAAAAGTTGAAGTTGTTAAATTGCAATTAGGACAAAAAATTAATGATGAAATTTGTATAAGAATTAAGCCTAATTCAACATTAGGTGTTGATTTGTCAAAAGTATCACAGGCTAGATTTGAATATTTATCTGCTTTATTAAATGAGTTGAATGTTACAATCAAAGATTGTTCAACGAATGAGAATTGTCGCAGTGGTGAATTTATCAAAGTAGATGAAGTAAAACAAATAGAAGATAATATTTTAATAACAAAATCAGAAGAAATATCTTACGTTTGTGGAATTAGAAGTTTTAGTTATAATTATTCAACAAAAGTTGATGGTAAATTGCTAATAATAAATGGTAAGCCTATTTTATTTACTGATTACAATGGTAATATGGATACCAAGCCATTAGATGATTTTGAAGAATATATAAATGGGATTGATTTACCAATAAAAGTTGATAAAACATCAGTTAATGCTAAAGATTATGCATTAATAAAAAATCCTGTGTCTATAAAATCGCCAATAAAAGAAATGAAGTCTATCAAAACAAAAGATGAAATCAATCATATGAAATACTGTTTTGAAATGACTGATAAGGCTTTAAAAGCTACTAGAGATTGGATTTATACTAATGATAATATATCTGAGTATGATATTGCAGAAGAATTAGAGAAAAATTTTAGAAAATTTGGTGCAAAATCTTTAAGTTTTCAATCAATTGTTGCTATAAATGAGAATTCTGCATTAGCTCATTATAATAAACTAGATAAAAATAAAATATTAAAAGATGGCGATTTAGTATTGATTGACTGTGGAGCATATTATGATAAAGGTTATGCAACAGATATTACAAGAGTTTTTGTAAAAGGTGAACCATCAAAACTTCAAAAAGAAGTTTATACAAACGTATTAAAAGTATTTTTAAATTGCTTTAATTATCAAGTGACTAAAGAAACATCTGGATTTGAGATAGATAAATTAGCGCATAATATCTTTGATGCAAATAAAATAGATGGTTTTGAATTCTCCCATGGTCTAGGACACGGTGTTGGTATTTCTGTTCACGAAGCACCGCCTAATTTAAGTAAAAATGAAATTGCAAAAACAATATTGAAAGAAAATATGTGTTTTACAATAGAACCAGGTTTGTATAACGAAAAAGAATTTGGGGTTAGATTAGAAAACACTTGTCATCTTGAAGATTGTGAAATTGTATCTTTTGCAAGGATGTGTTTTGAGAAAAAACTTATTGATATGTCAATGCTTACAGATACAGAAAAAGAGTATTTAGAAGAATTTGAGGTCTTATAATGGAAATAACCAGTGTAAACAATGATTTAGTGAAAGAAACTGCTAAATTACAACAAAAAAAATATAGAGATGAAAAAGGTTTATTTCTTTTAGAAGGGTTTAAAGCTATTGAAGAAGCTCATTTATCTGGGATAAAATTTGAAAGAGTATTTGTTGAAAAGAATAAAAAAGGGAAGTACTTATTTCTAAATTGTGAATTTATAGAAACAAATGAAGCTGTATTGAAGAAAATTTCAACAACTTCAACTCCGCCAGAAATTGTTGGAATTGCTCATCAACCTAAAAATTCTTTTGATAAATTAGGAAATAATGTTGTACTTCTTGAAAATATCAGAGATTTAGGGAACTTAGGTACTATTATAAGAACATCAGTAGCATTTGGGATAGATTCTATTGTTCTTTATGGTGATACAGTTGATGTTTATAATCCAAAGGTTGTTCGCTCGGCTGTTGGAAACTTGTGGAAAATAAATATTGTACAAATCTCAGATATTGATAATTTGAAAAAATATTTTTCTAATTATGAAAGATTCGGAACATTACCTAAATCAGATAATAGCGAATATTTATCTAAAATTAAATTCTCTAACAAGCCTAAACTCATAATGTTTGGTTCTGAAGCAGACGGTTTGTCTGATGAATTGAAAGAATTTGCAACAGGAAATATTACAATAGAAATGCAAGATAATGTTGAATCCTTGAATTTGAGTATTTCTGCTGGTGTTGTTCTTTATCAGATATTTACTTCTTTGTAAACATTGTCGTTACAAATACTAAAGTATTTGTAAAATATTCCGATAAGTATTATGTATGCGTATCGGAAATATTCAATCAACTTATACTTTTGCATTTGCAGCTCCTTACATTGATTCTGAGGAACAAGAAATTGCTGCAAAACTTTTAGCCTATGGAGAAACTCCAACAGGTGATAAAGCGACAGATAAAGCCAAGTTGCATCGAATTGAGTATGAGAAAGCAAAACAAGAAAGTACAGTTAGTGCAAACAAGTTTTTAACTGTATCAACAGCAGAACAAGAAAGGATACAAGAAAAAAAGAAAGAAAATCGTAAAATAAGCGGACAATCTCCAAACGAAGAAATGAAGGGTGCATCAATATTAGCTCAATATAATCGTATGTTTATCGTATAATTAAGTTATGAACATAACTCAAGAATTTGATACAATAGCAGCGATTTCAACACCTCTTGGAATGGGAGGGGTTGGTGTTATTCGTATATCTGGCGATAAGGCTTTTGATGTTATAAAAAAGATTTATTCAAAACAAAATTTTACCCACAATATGATATCTCACGGCTGGATAGGGGTAAATAGCGAAGTTGGTTTCCAAAAGGTTGATGAAGTTCTTGTTTTACCATTCTTTGCTCCCCATAGCTATACTGGAGAAGATGTTGTAGAGATACATTGTCACGGTGGAGTAAATATTGTTAAAAAAATTCTATCACTATGCTTAGAAGCTGGTTGCAGACCTGCTGAAAAGGGTGAATTTACAAAACGAGCTTTTCTTAATAAAAAAATGGATTTATCTCAAGCAGAGGCAGTAGCTGATTTAATCCATTCTAAGACTCAAGATTTTGTATCAGTGTCTGCAAAAAACTTATCAGGAGTTCTTGCTAACAAAATCCGTGAAATGAGAAAATCTATAATGGATGTTCTTTCAAGAATTGTAGCTGGAATTGATTTTCCGGAAGATGTTGCAGAACCTGAATACTCATATATTATTGAAGAATTAAATAAAAGTATTTCTGAAATTGATTCAATTCTAAAATCTGCATCAACATCAAATGTAATGAGACAAGGAGTCTCTGTTGCAATAGTTGGCCGTCCAAATGTTGGTAAATCTTCATTATTTAATACTTTATTAAATCTTGATAGAGCAATAGTTACTGATATTGCAGGAACAACAAGAGACGTTTTAAGAGAAACATTAGATTTTGGTATTCCTGTTACTTTAATTGATACAGCAGGAATTAGAGAAGGTGATTCTGTTTCAAAGGTTGAAGAAATAGGTATTGAATACTCAAAACAATCTCTTGATGAAGCTGATTTGGTATTGTTCCTTTATGATGCAAGTCAAGGTATTACTTCTGAAGATGAAACAATTTGGGAACTTGCTAAGACAAAGAATAATGTAAGAATTGCAAATAAATGTGATTTGGTTTCAGATAGAACATCAGATGCTTATTATATTTCAACAAAGACAGGTGAAGGAATTGACGATATCAGAGATTTAATCAAAACAAAAGTATGCGATGTAAATCCTGATTCATTAGAATTTGCAACCAACACAAGACAACAAGAATGCTTACGACAAGCAAGAAATAGTTTAAACATAGCTCTTGAGGCCGCTCAAAGAGAAGAGCTTCAAGATTTGATTTCTATTGATATAAAATCAGCCCTAATGGCATTAGATGAATTAACAGGCGAAGTTGTAACAGATGAAGTTTTGAATAATATATTTGATAACTTCTGTATCGGGAAATAGGGATAAATTAAATTGGGTATTATATAATATATCCAAAAACTTTGCCGTTTTCTATACGTTCAATTTTTACGTTTTGAAGAGTGTTAAATTCATTTGTTCCATTTTCGATAATAACTGTTATATAGTTATCTGTTACCCCTTTTAATTTCCCACTATGTTTGTCAGGTCTTTTTTCAATAAGAACTTCTCTTATATCTCCAATATTATTTTGTAAAAATAACTTTTCTTTTTCTGCAGAAATCTTCTTAATAATTGTGGCTCTTTCTTCTTTTATTTTGTCAGATAAATGTCCATCCATACCTTCTGCTTTTGTTCCTTGTCTTATAGAGTATGGGAAAGTATGAATTTTAGTAAGCTTTGATCGTTTTAGGTTTTTAACTGTTTCTTCAAAATCTTCTTCAGTTTCACCCACAAATCCTGCTATAATATCGCAGCCAATAAATGGTTTATTAAAGTTTTCTGTAATGTATTCAATTTGTTCTAGATAATCTTCAGTTTTATAAAATCTATTCATCGCTCTTAAAGTTTTATCACACGCAGATTGTAGTGATAAATGAAAATGAGGCGCAAATTTACTTGATGATTTTAAAAATTCTAATACATCAATAGGTATTTCTGTTGGATTTAATGAACCTAATCTATATCTGTGAATTGATGTTGTTTCAATAAGTTGTAATAAATCTAATAGTTTTTTATTGCAATCTTTTCCCCATTGACCGATATGAATCCCTGTTAATACAACTTCTTTGTATCCTTCATTTGAGTATTTTTCAATTTCGTCAAGAATAAATTTCTCATCTGCACTTCTTGATTTACCCCTTGCAAATGGGATTATACAATAACTGCATCGATTATCACATCCATCTTGTATTTTTAAGCTTATTCTTGTTTTAGTTGTATCTTCTAATACTTGTGGGTTGAATTTGTTTATCTCCATAATATCTGAAACAATAAATTTCTCATCATTTTCAAGATAATTAGCAAGATTAAATTTATCATCATTCCCATATAAATAATCTATATAATCAAGTTTTTTTAATTCTTCTGTATCAACTTGAGCCATACATCCAGTTAATATTGTCTTTATATTAGGGTTAATGTGTTTTGCATTTCTCAACAAATAAAGTGTCTCAGAATCGCTTTTATGAGTTACTGTACAAGAGTTTAGAATATAATAGTCAGCTTTTTTAATTTCGTTTACTTTATTAAAACCTTTATTAATAAGTTTTTCTTCAATAATTTGACCTTCAAATTGATTGGATTTACAACCCATTGATTTTAATAAAAAACTAACCATTATACTCTTCCATACATATCTTCATATCTAATAATATCTTCTTCAATTAACAAATCACCTTTTTGAACTTCAATAATTTTAAGTTCTTCTTCATAAGGGTTTTGAAGTGAATGAATTGCTTTTACCGGAATATCAATACTATGTCCGGGATCTAAGATGATTTCTTCTTTATTTAATACAACTTTTGCTTTACCAGACAATACAACCCAGTGTTCGCTTCTATGGTTATGTGATTGAATAGATAATTTTTGTCCTGGATTTACTTGAATAATTTTGGTTAAAAAACCTTCTCCTTGAGCAATAACAGTATAAAATCCCCAAGGTCGGTACATTGTTTTATGAACAAGATGTGTATCATCATGTTGTTGTTTTAATGTTTCAAATACTTGTTTAACATCTTGTACTCTATCTCTTTTACAAGCCAAAATTGCATCTTCAGTTTCTACCACAACAGTATCTTCTAATCCAATTGTTGCAACTAGTTTTGAAGACGAATACATGAAAGAGTTTTTTGAATCCATATCTAAAATATGCCCAACTTTTACATTTCCGTCAGCATCTTTATCGCTTACATCGTATAAAGATTCCCAAGATCCCATATCCTTCCAATCACTTGTTAGTTCTACGAATGCAAGATTTTTTGATTCTTCCATTATTGCGTAATCAATAGAAATATTTGGCATTTTATCAAATTCAATAAATGGAATATCATTTGAGTTTTCAAAGTTAATATTATTCGCTAATCCTAGAATTTCTCCAGCATAGTTTTCATATTCTTTAAGAATAGTTGATGCTTTAAACATAAATAATCCACTATTCCAGAACCAGTTACCTTCATAAATTAATTTTGCAGCTTTTTCTTTATTTGGTTTCTCAATAAAACGTTTAACAGAATTGTTTTCTACTTGTATATATCCAAAGCCTACTTCAGCATAATCGGGTTTTACTCCAAATGTTACAATGTGGCCTTGTTTAGCAAGTTCTTCACCTTTTAATATAGCTTCTTTGAAGCTCTCAACATCTTCAATAATATGGTCAGATGGTGCAACAAGAATAATAGGATCTTCGTCTGTTAATGTCTGTATATATTTTACAGAAACTAAAACAGCAGGAGCAGTATTTTTAGCAATAGGTTCAGATAAAACTAAAGGTTGTTTACAAAATGATGATAATTGGTACTTAACGTTTGAAAAATGTTTAGTATTAGTAATACTTACAATATTTTCAGCAGGAATAAATGATGCTAATCTTTTGAATGTTTCTTGTAATAGGCTATTTTCATTCTTAATATTCATTAGATGTTTTGGACATAATTCTCTTGATAATGGCCATAACCTACTACCTGAACCTCCCGCTAAAATAATACTATACATATTTTCTGTCCCTCATTCTGTATTGCTAAAATGAAAACCTTGTTTTCATTACTCCTGTCTTAATTATATCATTAAAATCTGTCAAAAAATTGCTTGTTACAAAACTTAATATTATGTTATAAAAAAGTCAATTTTTTTAAATTAATATACTTTATATATACATAAGAGATAATTAAGAGAGAAAGAGAGCAAATATTATGCAAAGAATGAGTGCCGTTGAACGTAATAAAAAACCTGTTGGAACATTAGATATACCTGAAGATTTTGCTAAATATTATTTAAATAAAAAAGATAAACAAATGAGATTCAATAATGCGAAAGATCCAATTTATCACGTTTTCGCAAGTATTGATAGAAGACCTTTATCAGAGTTATTTAAAGGCTTCTTAAGAGAAACTTATATGGATACCGTAAGATTCGTTAAGAAACTTGCAGCGTAGAGTAAAATTAGAGGAAAAGGAATAAAGGGATAAAAACAGGCTAATAATTAAAGCCTGTTTTTTTATTTATTAAAAAAGAGGTTATCAAAATGATAACCTCTTTTTGTATATCTGATTTTAATTAGCTTTTGCGTTTGCGAGCTGCTTCAGATTTGCGTTTTCTTTTAACGCTTGGCTTTTCGTATCTTTCGCGTTTTTTAACTTCAGATAAAGTTCCAGCTTTTTGAACTTTTTTCTTGAAACGTCTTAAAGCGCTTTCAATACTTTCGTTTTCGCCTACTTTAACTTCTGGCATCTTATTTTTCACCACCTTTTATGCTTAAGTATCAATAAGTATAGGAATTATAAACCAAAAAATATTTAAAATCAAGCATACCAAGAAAATAATAACTTATCCCATTAATGTTTTAAAGAACTTTTTCATTTGTTCTCCAAAACCATAAGCTTCTTTTTCAAGTAGGTTATTTTTATATTTTTCGCCTCCTAAACCAAATAAACCTAAGCCTTCGTAATTTCTACTTGCTTCAATATAGTTTTCAGCATCTATGTATTCTGGCGAACCTTCTTTAAATTGTGGCATTTTAAGAGTGTTTTCATGTGATTTTTTCATTTCGTCCAAAATCATATTTTTTGTTGATTGTGTAGTGTTTTCTATAAATTCTTTTTCAAAACCTTTATTTTTTGCATTATTATATGCCATTGAGAATGAAACATTTAATGGGTCATTTTTTGCATGTTCTACATTACATTCAGCCCAAGCTTGAGCATAATCATCTATTTTACCTGAACGAATAATTTTCGATGTTTGTTCTGCATGTTTTAATTCATGTGCTAACATTTCAAATTGTGTGGCTCTATCCACTTTTGTAAAGAATCCATCTGAATACTCAATTGTATTTTTTGTTGGATTAAATCCTCCTTGGACTCCCAATCCTTTATCTGGACCGGAACGACCTATTTTTTCAGGAGCAATTCCTTCTAATTTCATATATTTTTTGAGTTTGTTGTATGCTTTATTTACAAAATTATCACCTGTTTCATTTTTTAAATCTTTAAATATTGTTCTGAATTCTTCAGGTATTTTCTTTAATTCTTTTGCTTTAATGTG
>CALUUV010000057.1 GCA_944324055.1 Candidatus Gastranaerophilales bacterium
CCACATCTTACAAATAACTCAATAATACTTGCCCATAAAGGTATTTTAGGTTCCCCCATACCTTGTAAAGCATTTCTATGTATAAATATTTGGCCTAAAAAGAAATAAAATAACGCGCTTATAAATAAATAATTTTTAGCAATTTTTAGAATATTAACATCTTTAGCTCCTAAGAAAAGAGCAACAATATCAGCTCCCCAGAAATGCATTATAAATCCCATACAAATACTTATTATTAAACAAACAAAAGATGTTTTTCTAACGCCTTCATGAATCCTTTTAAATTTATTTGCACCATAATTCTGAGCAACAAACGCAGCAACAGCAACTCCAAATGACATCATAGGCATTGTTGCAATTTGTTCAATTCTTAAAGCTGCAGTCATAGCAGCAATAACATCTGACCCAAAACTATTACATACACTTTGAATAACTAAAATTCCTAAGCCAATTATTGAAAATTGTAATGCCATAGGAAAACCTATTTTTAAATGGTCATAAATAAAATCTTTGTCTTTAACCGTAAATTTCCAATCTTTTTTCTTTAAATGTAATATAGGAAATTTCATTTTTACGTATGCTATACACATTATTGCAGATATAGCTTGTGATATTACAACTGCAATTGCAGAACCAGGGACTCCCATATGAAGATTCAAAATAAAAAATAAAGCTAAAACAATATTAAGCAATGATGCAAATATAAGAAAATATAATGGAGTCTTACTATCCCCTAATGCTCTTATGACACTAGCCAATAGATTATAAATATTAACAACTACTAAGCCTAGAATTACAATAAAAATGTAATCATAAGCATCTTTATAAATATTCTGTGGAACATTCATCCAAGCTAAAACAGGATGCATAAATATTATTAAACAAACTGAGAATAATAAAGTAAAAATTGTACTTAATAACGTAGATGCAGTAACTGAACGACGCACCCCTTCGTCATCTTTTGCACCAAACCTTTGTCCTGTAATTACAGCAAACCCATTTGTTAAGCCAACAATGATAAAAGTAATAAAAAAGAATATTGGAGATATAGCCCCAACAGCAGCAAGAGCATTAATCCCGATTGTTCTTCCAACAATAACAATATCTGCAATATTATATAGTTGTTGAAATATATTACCAATTAAAAGAGGAACAGAAAACCAAAATATAAGGCTTAAAGGGCCTCCCTTTGTCATATCATTAATCATAGTGTAAAACCTTATTATTCAATAATATTTTACAACATACATATTATTTTGGCTATTTTTAGCAAAACTTATGCAGACCATGCCTATCCTAATTAAAAACAAAAGACCGTCGATTTAAGACGGTCTTCTATTTTATAAAAATCTTATAGCAACCCTACTTGATTTATACGTATAACCTAAGTATTCGTATTTTAAATTATTCTCTTTAACAAACTCTTGAAAAGCCTTAAATTCACCTTCTTCCCAATTTGGATAATTGAAATATTCATCAAAAACAACTACTGTCCCAGTTGTTATATGATCTTTCAGAAGGTTAAACATTGTTTTTGTTGAAGAATATAAATCACTATCTGCATGAATAAATGCAACTTTGAAATCACCATGTTTTTGACTAAATGCAGGAATAGTTTCATCAAACCACCCTTTTACCAACTCGACATTTTTTCTAACCTTAGGAAGCGCTGGGAGTTTAAAATGCCCTTTTTGATGATTTGCAGTCCAACTCTCTGGTAAACCTTCAAAACTATCAAATCCATAAATTGTTTTATCGGATTTTATACCTGCAATATAATTAATAGACTCGCCTTTATAAACCCCAAATTCAAAATATTTTCCATTTACATTTACCTGAGACAAAGCAAAAGATAATAGTTGCATTCTATTTTCAAATGCAGGCAAGGTAAACATATTCTTCATTACATAGCGAGCACTAGATTCTGCTGCCATATTTGCCATTTGAGTATATAAATTCCTAGGTGAAAATAATTTATTATTATTTTCAGGATTCATCTTATACAAATATGCCAGAACTTTTTCAGAAGGTAATACAGGTACAGTAAAAGTTTTGCCCAATATTGTAATATAACGTTCATTTAAATTAGCACTTTTAATAAGATTAAATAAAACAAAATTATCTATAATAGGAATTAACTTGTTTTGATTAACGATTGTAGCTAAATCATTTCTTATTTGAATAAAATTTTGAGTAGCAACTAATATATAATCATAATCATATAAATTCAAATTATGCAACGCTATTTGGGGATAACCAAATATTTGAGTTGCTTCATCAGCAGTAGAAAAACTTTTATCACATACCCCTATAATATTTAAATTCGACAAATCATAATTATCCATAATAATTCTAAAGAGCTTCCCTGCACCATAAATTATTACAGACTTATTATTTAACTGTCTTTTTAATTTTATTAAACGCTTAGCAAAATTTTTTCTTTTCAAATAATTCAATAAATCAGCCATAACAAACCTCACTTATTGAGATTAATTATAACATAATCATTTATTAAAATCTGAAGCACTACGCCTATCCCAATTAATGCCTCTTTTCACAATTTGTGCAGGACTCCCAGCAATTATACAATTCTCTTCAGTAATTTTTTTATTAACTAGTGAATTCGCCCCAATTACAGAATTATTCGCAATAAAACTTCCTTTTAGGATTGTTGAATTACGTCCAATCCATACATGATTTCCGATATTAATATCCTCTGGAAGATTTAAACACTCTTTAGTATTAACATCATAGATTACATGACCATCACTTGTTCTAAATTCTATACCATAACTAAACATACAGTCTTCACCAATATGAATTTTAGTCCCACTAGCATTGGGAAACCACAAATTAACATTTGCCATTGTTGTATGAGACCCAATAATTAATTCATTATTAGTTTCTAAACAAATACTTGCTACTGTATGACGATTAAATGAATTTATTATAATTTTATTATTATATCCACAAGATATTTTAACATCACGTAATCTATATGGTTCGTGAATTTCTATATAATTATTGTTACCATAACAATTAATTTTTAAATTTTTAATTTTAGGATTGTATATTTTTTGACCACTTAATTTAATATATACAATTGTATTATTTGCTTTATTTTTATATATAAATGGGAACTTTTTGTGAAGTTTATCCTTTAAATTATAAGGAACTAATGGAATAATTTTAGAAGAATCTATGAAATGAGATAATGATTTCATAACAGGAATATAGTCTTTAACAGCTAATAGTAAATAATCAAACTTTATATCTTTTAATAAAGGAAAAGGTATTATTTTAAAACCATTTATAACCCTTCCATAATCTTCAATTAAAAATTTTTTATCTGACACACCAACAATGTTTAAAGCTCTTAAATCATAATTTTCAATGGCGGTCATAAACAATCGTCCAAAACCATACACGACAAGGGTTTTACCCTCCCCTACAACCTTATAAATTTTTTGAATTCGACGATTAAAATTATGTTTTTTTAAATAATCTAGCAAATCTTCCAATATTTACTCCCTTTCCCTAGTCTTGAAAATTATAACATAGCTTTATAAATAATTATATTATCTTAATAATTCATGATAAAATAAGTATATGCAAAAATGTTTATTATGTGGAGGAGAAAGCGAATTTATATATTCTTTAGATGGATATGCAATTATTCAATGTAAAAATTGCAAAACATCTAGAGTGCAATCAATGCCAAATGAAGAGACTTTAAATAATTATTATAATGGTTTTAAATATAGCATTAATGAAGAAAATAAACAGCTTATTCTAGATCAAAGATTTAATAAATGGCTTAAGACATTGAAACTACCTCGAAATGCCAAAATGCTTGATATCGGTGGTGGTAACGGATATTTTTCTCTTGCCTTTGAACATTTTGGTTATGGGAAAGCTACATATATTGATTTAGATCCTAAAGCCTGTAAATATGTTGAATCATTAGGAATAAATTCTGTCATTAATGACAATGTTAATAATTTAGCAAATTTTACTAACGACAAATTTGATTTTATATATGCTAGACATGTTATTGAACATTTAACTGATCCTCTACCTCTAATTGATAGTGCTATAAATTTACTATCAGATAACGGAATTTTTATTTTGCAACTTCCAAATGGATTATCGCAAGAAAGACTTACTGAGAAGAAATATTATAACAACATCAAAACTAGACTTAAAAAAGATAATAATTTTTCAAATTTCAAAATATTTAAAATTATGCATTCCAATAAAATTGCAGCAGATTTAGCTCCCCCAAGACATCTATGGGCATTTTCTTCTAATGGATTAAAAAAATACTTATCAAAAAATAAAAATATAAAATTTAAAATTAAAACTTATAGCATAATGGATAAAGTATATTCTCCTTTTATGGGACAAAATAAATATGAAACTTACTTTATCAAAAAAATATTTAAACCAATAAAAAATATACTAAGGTTTTTGTATTCAATACCAGCAGGAAAAACTCATCTAGTATTTGAAATAAAAAAGAAATAGGAATACATTAAATATGGATTATGAAAAATATTTAAGAGAGCACAATTTTCAAAAACATTATAATAAACTTGTTAAAAAATTTAAAAAACAAAGAATTTTAATCTATGGGGCTGGAGAACTATTTTGCTATATTCGTAACAATTATGATTTATCCCAATTAAATATCATTGGTATTACAGATAAAAAATTCAAAAATGAAGAAGAAGGGAATTTATTTCTTGGATACAAAATTATCCCACTCAATAGTATAAAAAAATATAATCCAGATTATATATTAGTCTCAGTATTAAAATTCTATAATTTAATACAGCAAATTCAAACTGATAAACAAAATCCATTGAATAAATTTAATAAATTTATACCAATAATTGGCTTAACTATTCAGGAATTTTTTTCAACAGTTTTGCAAGAAATCAAATACCAAAACATATTAATTAAATTATTAACAATTGCATATTACATGTTTCCTAATAAAGGAATAATAAATTACAAAAATAAAATAAACAATTTCTTATACAAAAAAAAACATAACAAGATAAAGAAAAATTATTTAAATAAAATAGAAAAGATTAAGAAAAAACTAAATAAAAAAGAAAAAATTAGAGTTATTTTCCATGTTTTTGATGATGCTAGATGGAAATATCAAAGTCTTTATGAATTATTAGATAAACAAAAAAATTTTGAACCAATTATTGTATTATCTAGATTATATGTACAAAAAGATAATACAACAAGAATTCAATCTATCGAAGAATTAGAACATACATATAATTTCTTTAAAAATAAAGGGATGAATATAGAATTGGGATATAATACAAAAACAAATACCTATATTCCTCTTGAGAAATTCAAACCTGATTACATTTTTTATCAACTACCTTTTTATTGTCACCCACAACATCAACCAGAACATTGTTCAAAGTTCGCATTAACAGCTTATATCCCATATTGTACATCTTTATCACTTACAGAAACCACAAATGAGCTCGAATTTAGAAATTGTTTATTCAGGTATTACCTTACAGATAATTATTTAAAAGAATATTATTCAGAATTAATGAATAATAATGGTAAAAATATTCGAGTTACAGGACATACTCAATTTGATTATTACTTTATTAATAAAGATAAATTTAATGATAAAGATAAAACATATGTTATATACACACCACATCATTCTATTGAAAAAAATTCACCAATTAAATTATCTACATTTTTAGAAACAGGTTTTTTTATGTTGCAATATGCGCAAAAACATCCTGAAATTAATTGGGTATTTAGACCTCATCCATTATTAAAAAATGTACTTAAAACTATTTATGATGATAAAACAATCGAACAATACTATAATTCTTGGAAAGAAATTGGAATATATGATACCGATGGGAATTATTTAGATTTATTTATAAAGTCTAAATTACTAATTAATGATAGCGGTTTTGTATATGAATATTTTCCAACAAAACAACCGATAATTCAATTAATTAATCCAAATGCAGCAATATATGATAAAACAACAGAAGAAATCATACAACAGGCGTGCTATAAAGTTTATAACAATGATGAACTTGAAAAATACCTAGATTTAATACTTATTAAAAATCAAGATCCACTAAAAGAAAAAAGACTTCAATTATACAAAGAATTAAACCTTGAAAACAATTATGCTGCTCAAAATATATTAAATGACATAAAAACAACGCTTGAATTTGATTAGTAATTTATATAAAATATATTAAAGTAATTAGGAAGAGAAATGAGCCAATATTTTAAAGACTATTTAAAAAAAAATAATTTTAATAAACATTTAAAAAAATTAAAAAAACTAGTAAAAAACAAAACTGTTATTGTATATGGTACAGGAATGTTATTCCAATTTATTAATGATAACTATGATTTATCAGAACTTAATATTATTGGAATTTCAGATATGAAATTTTCAAAAGAATCAGAAGGTCAGGAATCTTTAGGATATAAAATAATCCCAAAATCAGAAATCCTCAAGTATAATCCAGACTACGTTATAGTAGCTTCTGAAAATTATATTGACCTCATTGAAAATTTAGAACTTAAATTATTCAAAGATACCAAAGTAAAAGTATTACCTTTGGTTAAAAAGAATATTTGGAACATAATTAAAATTATATGGGAATCAGTATAATAAAATGCAAAATGAAATAAAAAAAATTATATTAGCCAGTCACCCACTAAGAGAGTATGACTCATACTCTTCAGCTTGGATGCCTTCATTACTATACAAGCATATTGAATTAGTTACTGGTTTACCTGTAGAAATACTTGTTCCACCAAATTTTTCCGCGATTAATTTAGAAAATAACTTTATTCCATTTGATTATGTAAAATTCTGCAAGTTTTATGGAATTACATACAACAGGAATGCATGGGGCAGCCTATTCTACAACAAAGAATACAACGAAGAAGCATTTAAATATATTGAATCAATATTTAAAGATTCTTTAGTTATTTCATATGAAATGGATGCTTGTATTTTAAATATTCTAAATGAACTCAATATACCTTATATTGATATGTATATCTCACCTATAAGATTTTTAGAAGATCAACTATTTTCTATGACTAGTAATAATCAAAATATATACAACAAATTACTATCATATAGACTACCAGAAGAAAAAATTTATTTACAAGCAAATTACTTGAAAACATTCTATTTAATGAGAGATTATAAAAAAATACAGGAAATTCCAACCGTTTTATTTATTGGACAAACACAATTTGACCGTTCATTAATTAATCCAGAAACAGGGGAGATTTATTCAATTCTAAATCATAAAAAAGAATTTGAAGACTCAATCAAAGGCTATAATAGAATTTTGTATAAAAGACATCCTAAAGCAACTGGAGATAGCTCAATTCTTGATTACATAAGAACATTAGCTGATGTTCAGATAGTTGATGAAAATTTCTACTCATTAGTTTCAAGACACGATATCAAAAAAATTATCGCAATTTCATCCGGCGGTTTAATTGAAGCAAAATATTTCGGTAAAGAAACTCAACATTTACTACATAGTAGTGTTAATTTGCAGTATGGTGATGATTTTGACAAAGAAAAATACATAAATATATATGAACACTTCTTTGCATTACATTTCTGGGCTGACATACTTGCACCAATTATAAATACAACAGACTACCCTAGCGATTATGCATTTTATGGTTCTAAAAATAAACTAAGAAACTCTAGAGGTAGCAGAGACTATTGGGGATACCAAGACTTAGACCATGAAATGATAAAAACTGAAGTTTTATATAAAAATAGAAATAATAATATTATTAAAATTTTCAATAAACTATTACGAATTATCTATCATTTAACTAACAACAAGAAAATTATAAAATACTATCAAAAGATAAACAATTAATCTTTTTTATCTATTTCAATATCACTAGAAAAATGATTATCTGTTTTATTAATTAGTTCCTTATAATTATTATAAATTTTTTCCTTAAGACTCGTAGAACTGCAACTTCTACCATAAGGGAAATAAACAACAGTAACTCCAAGTTCTTCTAAATAATCATATTTTCCAGCCCAATCATCACCAACAACAAAAACATCAAATTTTAGTTTTTTAACTTTGTCTCTATGATCTAAACTATGTTGAGGGATAACTATATCTGGATATTTTATAGCTTTCATTAAAGCAATACGTTCTTCAAAAGGTATAATTGGCTCTGACTTGTACTCATTCACAAGTTCATCTGTATTTACACCAACAATCAAAATATCACCTAATGCTCTTGCATATTCTATCATTTTTAAATGATTAATATGTAACATATCAAATGTTCCAGATGTATAAACTACAGTTTTATTTCCTATCATAATTTACCTCTTAAAGTTACGGTTTAATGTACCACTTACATTTACCCTATATTTACCCCTTCAATAACCAATATCTTGCGTTTGTTTCTTGTCTTGCACCTATTTTATCATCTAAAAGTAGATTTGTATTAATTATATTAAATTTTAAATCATTAAATATTTTTTCATATTCAGATGACATTCTATATATTGCACTATAATTAGCATTCAATGCTTCGGATTTAAAATTATCTAATGTAAGTCTTTTATCCATTATACTAATTGATTCTTGGATATAAAAATAGCCACCTAGCATTTGTTTAACATTTTCTAGAATATTTAATAAATCAGCATCATTTACGTACATTAAAACACCAGTACATATAATCAAGTCAAATTTCTTTGATAACAAATCGTTAGTAATATCTAACAAAGACATCTCATGAAATTCAATACAATCATTAGATTTGTATTTTTCTTTTGCATATTCGATAAAGCCCTTAGAATAATCAATACCAACATAAGAATCCATATTATTAATTAAATTCTCAGCCCATCTACCAATACCACATCCTATATCTAAAATTCTTAAATTCTTTTTATTATTTATTAAAGAAATCAAAATTTCTTTTTCTTTTAAATTTCTTTCTAATTGAGCCTGAGAATCCTTATCAGCGCCTAATAAAACAGATGTAAGATTAATTGTTTGTTCCGCTCTGTTAACCCAAAACTCTTTTGTATCATTGCTATTAATATTAATTTTATCTTCATAAATACGAGTTTGCATTATAACTCCTTCAAAACTTTATCTAGAGATTTCAAAAAATATTTTATATCTTTTATCTTAATTGCACCAAAATTCCCAACCCTAAACAACTTATGTTTTAAATCACCGCCAGAAGGGGCAATTTCTATATCATATTTTTCTCTCATAAGTTGAACTATCTGATAAGCATCTACATCATTGGTATAAACTGCTGTAACACAATTAGTCGGATTCTCTGCAAGAACATTAAAACCAAGTTTTTGCAGTCCTTCCCTTAGATATAATGTATTTTGTTTATATCTATTTCTAAAATTTACCAAACCTTCTTTTTTTATTTTTTGCAATCTTTTATCCAATTGATTTACAATTCCAACAGCAGGGGTAAAAGGAGTTTGCCCCCTCTTAGCATTATTAACATAATCAAAAATATCAAAATAAAAATTTCTTAAATTTGATTTTTCTGCTCTCTCCAAGGCTTTCTCACTTGCTGATAAAAATCCCAATCCAGGAGGTAAGGCAAATGCTTTTTGAGATGCTGAAACTGCAATATCTACACCCCACTCATCTTGCAAAAATTCTTCCGATAATAATCCACTTACACAATCAACTATAAATAAAATATCTGGATAATTTTTTAAAATTTCACCAATCGCTTTAATATCTGTTAATACCCCAGATGAAGTTTCGTTTAAAGTTGCAAATAAAGCTTTTACATCGGAATTCTGTTCTATATATTTTTTTACATTTTCAATATTTGGGGTTTTACCAAATTCCACAGGAATTTCAACAGTTTCGATATTATGCTTTTGACAAATATCCCCCCATCTTTTACCAAAAGATCCTCCATTTATATAAATAACTTTATCATTTGAGGATAAAAAATTAGTAACTGCAGCTTCCATTGCACCAGTGCCTGATGTAGCATAGACTACAACAGGATTTTTTGTCTGAAATGCATATTTTAAATTATCAAAAATACGAAACCATTTATTAGTATAATCTAGTGTTCTCATATATTCTTGAGAATTAGCACCTTCTTTTAAAATATCTTTTTCTATTTCTGTTGGTCCTAAAACCATTAATAGTTTCTTTTTCATAATATTATCCTATCATAAATCATTTATTATTTCGTTCACAATATTTTGAGCGGCATAATTATTATCTAAATTCATTGATTGAATAATTAAATCTCTCTCAGATTTCTTAGAATCATTATTAGCTAAAATAACTTCATTTAATAAAGAATACATTTCTTCTTTATTATGTGCATTATAATAACCAGCACATATTTGTTTTGCTGTTTCATTACCAATAAATTTTTCTGATACCAAGTGAATACAAGGTCTTCTTGTTAAAAGATACTCAATCAAAAAGGATCCTGAATCAGTAATCATAACTGAAGAATTACTGAATAGCTCCATATAATCACCTGAATCAAAAACTTGACCAATTTCGCGCCACTCATCAAAATATTTATCAGTTTCATTTTTTGACATATATCCAGACTGATATAAAAAGTTATAAAGCAACGGATGAGGCTTCATTACCCAATTAAACTCTTTATGAGATTTTGCAAATTCTAAAATTTCTCGCCCTGACCAATCAAATGTTGAATATCTTATATTATCACCACAAACAGTCCAATGAGGGGCATATATTATTACCTTGTTATTTGTATCACTAGCACTATTATTTTTATTCAAATAGAAATAATCCAATTGAGGGTGTCCTGAAACAACTAAATTCTTCCCATTATTAGACATCTTTTTTGCATAATTTTTTCTAACTATATCAGATGGAACAAAATATTTATAAATATATTTATGGAATCTTAAATCATACTCAAACCATTCATCTGTATCTGAAATATAGTATGGAACATAATAAGTTAATGCAAATTTTGAGCAGACAACCGGACCTTGAGTTCTTTCAACATACCATGGATGCTGATATATTATAATATCAGGTTTAGGATTCATTTTTTCAAAAGGAATATATTTTTGTTTCTCAATATTGTATGCGTATTTTACTCGCATAGACTTCGTTGCAAAAAAATCATATACTTTTCTCAAATCATCATCTGTTTGATAATTGCAATTATTCTGAGGAGCTGCATTTTTAGTTACATAAATATATGGAATAAAGTTTTCACTTCTCTCCATCAAATCATATAGACTTTGACATTTCCATTTTGTATCATCGTAAACATAAAATATAACATTTAGTTTTTGGGTTTTAATTTTTTTAGATAACCTTTTTTTTACATTTACGATATTTTTATTTATAAAATCTAAATTTTGTTTAATCTTTAAATTATATCCATAATCAACAAATTTCTTCTGCCAAGCTTTTGGCAAAATTTTTGATATACTTTGAGCCAATTCATAATATGGAATATACATTTAAATCCCTCTCTTGTATAAATTATATTATAATATTTAACTTTGTACTACAATGTAAATATGATTAAAGCTGATTTACATATACATAGTAATTTTTCCGATGGAAGCGATTCTATCCCGGAATTAATAAAAAATATTCAAGATGCAGGAATAAATATTTTTGCACTAACTGATCATGACACCATTGGCGGATTATCAGAAGTTGAAAAACACCTACCTAGTAATATTAAATTCATAAAAGGTGTTGAACTTACTTGCAAAACAAAAGATATAAAGTGTCATATTCTTGGATATAACATTAATCCTGATAATAAAGGATTAAATGATTTAATTGCACAAGGGAAAATTCTAAGAAGAAACAAACTAGAAAAAAGAATCGCGTATTTAAAAGAAGTTTGGGATATCACACTAACTCAAGAAGAACTTGATTGGCTTTATTCAAGACCAAGTGTCGTAAAAACCCATTTTGCAAATATTTTAGTAAATAGAGGCCTATCTGATAACAACCTTGATGCTATGAAAAAATATTTAGACGGATGTAAAACAGGCAATTCTCGATTCGATGGCGATGAGGCCATTCAAATAATAAAAAATGCAGGTGGAATTCCTGTTTGGGCTCATCCACTAGGAGGCGAAGGAGAAAAACATTTATCAAAAGAAGAATTTCTACCACGCCTTAAAACAATGATAGCAAGTGGCATCCAAGGTTTAGAATGTTATTATTCAAGATATAACCAAGAAGAAATAGAAATTCTTGTA
>CALUUV010000058.1 GCA_944324055.1 Candidatus Gastranaerophilales bacterium
CCTGAAACTCAAACTTACCTCAAAAAAGTCCTAAGAAGCTACTGGAACTACTCAAATATTTATCAATAAATATTAAATTTTAATATATATGCTACAATAAAATAAAATATTTGTTATTTATATTTAGAGGAAAAATGAAATACTATATTTTTACAGATGAAAGTAATACTAATCAAGCAAGATTCATGTTGATTGGAGGAATATGGGTTGATGAACAAACATTAAAAAAAGTTAATGAAGAATGCGAAATATATAAAAAAACAATAGGTTGGAAAAGTGATACTAAATTTAATTGGAAAAATATATCTAACAAAGCATTAAATAATTATATAGGTTTTATTAATATATTCTTTAAATATAACCTCCAATTTAATTGCATCGTTATTGATTCAAAAGAAATAGATTTAAAATATAATCAATACAATGATTATGAATTAGGATTTTATATTTTTTATTATATGCTTTTACAAGAAAATTCTATTGAAAATATAGATTATTATATTCTAATGGATAGAATGACAATTAGAAGAAAAAATATATTAGAACAAATAAAATATTGGCTAAAAACTCCATATATGGGGAAATCTAAACCTAAAGAAATAATTAATGTTAAAACTATAGAATTCGTTGACTCAAAACAATATAATCTTATTCAAATGACAGATTTATTATTAGGAGCTATAGGCTCACATTACAATCATAGACATTTAAAGCCTAACATTGCACAACATAAAAAAGATTTTGCTCAATATATTGCCAAATATCTTGGTAAAAATGATTTAATATTTAATACAGATAAATCTGGACATAAAAATATAAATATTTGGTTATTTAAAGACCCTTCAAAAACAAAAATATAACGCCCCTATACCTACACATTCCTTGATTTCAAGGACCTTAGATAATCCAAGGCTTTCAGTATAAAAGCGTTATATATATATTATTACTTATTTAAAAAGTAAATTCAATCCTAAATCTATATGATTTTACACAACTTCATGAAGATATATTACAATTGATAAATAAAAGAAATTATATTAAAATATGTTCAGGGTAGTACCTTTTACCTCCACCCACACACGAATTTTACTAAGAAATCGGTGGAAAGAGGGTGATTAAATTGAGAAGAGAAATAATAAAAGCTGCGATAATTGCAGTTATAGCAGCTCTTAAAATTCTATTAAACTTCTTATAGGGTACTAAGTGAAGTCCTTTAGTAGCATATTTACTAGGGACTTCCCCCTATAAATATATTATAGTATATTTCTTTCTTTTTTCAATATTAAAACTTTTCTTGATACTTATTCCAAATAATATTATCGCTATTCCATTTTTCAATAACAGGAGAATCTCCATCTGCATAACCTATTGGAATAACACATAATGGCATTATACCATCCGGCATGTTTAAAACCTTACGAGCAGTTTCTGCTCTGTCCATTTTAGGATAACAAGCAGTCCAAACGGCACCAATGCCTAAAGAATGAGCAGATAATAAAATATTTTCAACTGCAGCTGAACAATCTTGCACCCAAAATGTTTGTGCTGTTAAGTCCTCTTTATCTCTTATATCACCACACACCACTATACACAAAGGAGCATTAAACAACATCTTTGCATAAGGAAGTCCTTCAGCTAATTCATCTAATAATTTTCTATCATCAACCGCAAAAAACTTCCAAGGCTGACGATTTCTAGCCGATGGAGCAGCCATGCCAGCACGCAAAACCAATTCAATTTTATCTTTTTCGATTGGTTTATTAATAAATTTACGAACACTTTTTCTTGTTAAAATAGTTTCAATAACTCTATTAGTTTCCATTTAAAAAACTATCTCCCCATCTTCGAATAATACATACATAGTCACAACATGCCAACATTTTTACATTTCTTAACCTAATTTAAAATCATGGAAAACCATGCCACAAGCATGATTGCATGATTTCAAGCATGTCAAATCATGTCATGATGTGGTATTACATGATTTTAACTGGCTTAAATATAGTTATAATAAGTGTTTTAAGTACATTTATTTTTTCGTAATAAACATTTACAAACGGGTTGTAAAAGATTACTTAACCTATATAATAAAAGAGTGGGTTGGGGAAAACCCAATGGGGATAGGTTCTTCGGAACCTTAATATGGTTGGATATCACAAATTTATTTTGGAGGATAAGTTGTTTAGAAGTAGAGATATGGGGAGAGCTATAGCTGTTAGAAGATGGACACCTACAGCATTAGAATGTTATAAAAGAGGATGTAACTGCGAAGGGTGTTTTTATAGTGATTTCTTCAAAGGCACTTCTCAAAAATGTCAAATGAAGGCTTCTGTTCTTGAATTAGTAAGAGTTATCGGAACTCCTGATGTGGAAATTCCACAAATTATTGCAGACTAATGGGTTTAAAAATAAGATAGTATGGTGTATAATAAAAAATGTACACATTATTGGAGGCATACATGCATATACACGTTAATGGTAAAAACATTGAAATCACAGATGCTATCAAAGCTTATGTTAAAGAAAAATTAGGCAAAGTAGTTAATCACTACGATCAAATCCAAGGCATCAAAGTTATTTTAACAGTAATCAAAAACCCTTCAGCATCTGGCAAACACGTTGCAGAAGTAAAATGCACATTAAGCAGCGGTACTGTTGTTCACGTAGAAGAATCTGCAGAATCTATGTATGCTAGCATTGACTTAATTGCTGATAAACTTGATAGACAAGTAAAAAAAGTTAAAAACAAATCTTTATATGCTGATAAAAATACTATCAGAAATACTGAAATTGAAGTTGTTGAAGTTGACGACGAAGAAGTTGAAGATATTAAAGCTATCGACTAATCAGTATTAAATAAACAAGTATTTTAAGACCGATTTTTAAATAAATCGGTCTTTTTTAATCTATTGAACTAATTGCAAAAAATATATATAATCAATATATGGCAACAATTAAAAAACTAAATTATTTTAATCGTTCAAAAATTAGAAAAATGGTTCAGTTTTTGAACGTAACAAGAAACAATGATTTTATGAACATGCTCTCAATTAGCCCCTTTGGAGCATTACATAACCTTTTGCCATTAAAATATAAATTCCTTGATGAAACTTTTATTATTTCTGAAGGAAACAATGAAGATTTTGGAATGATTACAGTTTCCCCAAGGTTTGGAAACTATTCTAAACTTATCATTTCTCAATTATTTTTCTCAGAAAAATCATACGATCTAGCTCAACAACTTATAAATTTTGTTGTATCTCATTATGGCGCAAACGGAGCAAATGCTTTCTTTGTGACTATAAATCAAGTATATAGCGACTTAATCAAATTATTCATTTCTCAATGTGGATTTAGACAATGTTCCTCTATACAAATTTGGGAAGTTAACAAAATCTCTTTTAAAAAATCTACAACTATCAAATATAGAAGATTAAGAGATTCTGATTTAAAAGAATTATCTGAAATTTATAACGACTCTTTAATCACACATTTTAAACCAACGTTAGAACGTTCTGATAAAGAATTTTCTGAATCAATTTGTCACGGTTTAACATATTCATCAGAATACAGATATGTAATTGAAGATACTTCATCAGATAGAGTTTTAGGTTATTTCTTAATCTCAACAGATGACAACGAAAACTTCTTAGTTGATTTTAATTACTCAGACGGTTACGCAATAGACCTTGATGGAATAATGTATTATGCGACAAGAGAAATACTTAAACGCGTTAGAAGATTCAAATTATATGTGAAAATAAAAAATTACCTAAAAACAGGTGAAGCACAACAACGATATGCAGAAGAGAACCATTTTTCTTGTATCCAAACAAAACTAATGCTAGTAAAAGATTTCTATCGAGTAATAAAACAAGAATCTCCACTAAAAGAGCTAAAAGAATTTATTATGATAGGTGATCTCAACCACGACAAAAGACTAGAAGTTTAAACCTAAAAAAAACTCCTCGTTAGAAACAATGAGGAGTAAAACTAGAATTAGGAAGGGAATTAGGGTATATAAAAAAATCTTTTTTATTAATCTCTCTCTGATTACATATATAAAGTATATACTCGAACCCTAATTTCAATGCTCGGATTTTTCGTTACAAAAGTTAATATTTTATAAAATAATAGGTAGAACCCTACCTTTTATGATATGATTTTTATATGAAAGAAGAGAATAGTTGTAGTTATTTTATTAGGAATATTGCGCATACTATTAAATGTATGCAGGATAAGTGTTTAGTCCATTATGGGCTTACAAACCAACAGGCTAGATTATTAGGTGAGATTACCAGATTATCTGGGAAGAAAAAAGTTTTTGGACGTCGTGATTTAGAAAAATTACTTAATTTGAAAGGGCCTTCTGTTACAAGTCTTTTACACGGGTTAGAGAAAAAGGGACTTATTGAGACAGAATGCAGTAATAAAGATGCAAGAAGAAAAGTTTTGAAACCGACTGATGAGGGGAAAAAACTTATTAAGCATATGGATTTAGTATTTGAGGCAACAGAAAATCAACTAACCGATAGATTAACTTCTGAAGAAATAGATAAATTTAAAGAGTACCTAGAAGTAGCATTCGAAAATATGAATGAATAAGTTTCTGTTATATGCTATACTAGGTTAAAAATGATTAAAAAGTATCTTAAATATATAATTCTTTTTTTAATATTGTATCTATTATGGGCAATCGGTTTACCGCAATTGTTCAAATTAAATATTGATAACATTGAACAAGCAATACAGAAAGAATCAGGATACAACGTAGAACTTGTAGATGCTCAATTAAATACTTGGTTTCCGCCTCATTTAAAGGTGAGAGTTAAAAGTGTCCAGGTATTAAACAAGGATAAATCAAAAGCGTTATTAATAGAAAATCCATATTTAAATATTAAAGTCCTTCCTTTATTAATTGGCAAATGTCATATTAGAATGGTTGAGGCTTCTAATATTGAATCTAATTTTATTTTGGCAGGCAATCGATTATATTTGGGAGATTATTTGATTGATTTTGCAAAGCAAAATAATATAAATGCTTGTGTCGATAGAATTAAAATTTATAAATATAATATTTCTCTTTTTGATAAAACATCAAACATGCCTGTTAGTTTAAAAGGACAGGACTTATATTATAAAGAAACTAGAAATTACATTTTATCTAACTCAGAAAATACTCTTATTGTTGGGAAAGATGTATCTAAAGCTAATTATGATATTAAAATCCCTAAAAAAAGATATATAAAAGGAGCTAAGATTAATTTAAATTTATACAATTTAAAATTAAAATCTTTTGAAAACATTATTAAATTATTTATAAATGACGAAATTTTATCAGTAGATGGTACTATTAATATTACATCTAATAATTCCGATCTTGATGGGGTTATAGAGAATTTAAAAATCATCACTAAAAACCCTGCAAAAAGTATTATTTTCCCTAAAAAATTCGTTATTGATACTGATTTTATTTTAAAATCAAATGATTTAATCATACATTCCTGCAAAGCAAATGGTGGTAACGTTCACTCAGAAATTTCAGGAGAAATTAAAAAAATTACAACATTAAAACCAATATTTGATTTACATATTAAAATGGATAAGTCTGATGTCAGAGAGATTGCAAATATGCTTCCTCCTGTCGTTGTTCCAACTTTTAATGTGTATAGATTAAAAATGTATCCGTTTTATGGTTTTGCTAAAGCTGATATGAAAATCAAAGGTGCATTCCCAGAGCCAAATATGGACGGATATGTTGATGTGTCAGAAGCTTATTTAATAAAACCAATTCCTAATGCAGGAAAAGCAAACATAAATATCAATTTTATTGAAAAACATATGGAATTAGATGTTGTTGTTCCTGCAGGAAATAACCAAACAGTTTATGTCACAGGAAGAATAAACGATTATGGCGATTATAGAGCTGATTTAAGAATCAGAAGCTCAAAATCAGTAGATTTAGCAACTGCTGAATTCGTATTGAACCCGCTACATGAAATTTTAAGATTCCTTATTGGGCCTGTGCCTATTATGCAAGTAACAGGTAAAGGAAACATTAATATAAGAGTTATCGGTTCTAAAAAAGATCCTCATATTTGGGGTGATTTTAATTTCATAAATGCTAATGCATCTTTTAATGACGTTAAACATTTAGTATTAAAAAATGCGACAGGAACATTAAATTTCAATAATAGAACTGCTCATTTTGTAAACAATACAGGAACAGTTAACAATCAACCTTTCAAAGTTGATGGTGTTTGTTCACTATTTGGAGACATAGATTTTGATGTAACAGGGAACAACCAACCATTAAATGTATTGCTTGCAACAATAAAAGACTCTCCAATGCTTGTACCTATCAAAACAATCGTTCCTGATATTAAAAATGCGAAAGGTAATATTGATTTAAAACTTAACCTAACAGGAAAACTTCCAAACATTAATTATATTAAGCTTAACGAAAATTTATTTGCTAAAGGTGAAATTAAGCTTAAAGACAATTCTATGTCACTTAATGGATTACCTATAAAACGAGTTAGGGGACTTATTAAATTCAATAACCTTGATTTAGAAGTTAACCTTAATAATATATTAGATGATTACTCAAAAATTAATATTACAGGAGAAATCAAAAAAGGAATTGCAAATGTTGTTGCAAGTTCTAATAGAATGAATCTAAGAGAGTTCACCAAAGATATATTCAATGAACTTGATGACTGTTATGTACAATTTAACGCTGAATATCAAGGCAGAATAGACAAAATCGAACTTGATAAAATTAAATGCAAAGGGCATGTTTTAAGAAATAACAAACCTATTAAAAATATAAAAATTTTAACAGGAAATTTAGAATTAAATAATTCAAAACTTAAATTAAAAAATGTATATGGATTCGTAAAACATAATCCATTTAATATTAATATTACAGTTAACAATATTTCAGAAAATATTAGAAAAATTAAAATTGATTCTGACTTAAATATAAGAAATTTTGACTTATCCAGCCTTAATTATTTTACATCATCACCACTTATACCTAAAGAAATTAAATCAGAACTAAGAAAATTCAAAATTGTATCAGGTAATAGTGATGTATCAGCCAAAATAAGAAATAACAGAGTTAATGCAAACCTTGATTTAAAAAATATCAATGCAATCTATATTTATAAAAGACCTATTCCAATAAGACTTATCCATGGACAAATTGTAATTAAAAACAACCGAATTTTTATAAACAAAATGAATTATTTGGTAGATGAAATGCCTGTATTAATTTATGGTAACATCAGCCATATTTTAACTAATCCAAAACTCAATATTCATATCAATTCAAAACTTTCTCAAAGAACATTCGATAAATATTGGAACGAGGATAATATCTACCCTATTAAAGTAAAAGGTGATATTTTACTTGGTTCATTAATTACTGGAACTTTAAATAAAATTAATACCAGACTTGATTTAAAACTAGAAGAAAATTCAAATATTTACTATATGGGAGCAACTGTTGGAGATTTTGAAAACCCTATTACAGTTAATACAGATTTTGATATTATCGGTAAAAATGTTATACGTTTAAACAAATTCCAATACAGCAAACTTATTTCTTCACAAAATAATAAGCAAAACTTGTTCCCGCTAGTAACTGTTAAAGGTGGAATTACTTATTATAATAAAAAATTCTACAAATTTGATGATCTAACAATTAAAACACAAGCACCAACAGATGCTAGAATATTTAATGTTATTTTTAGAAAACCAACCATTAAACACGGGCAATTTACATCAGATTTGAGAATTAATGGTAAATCTACATCACCGAAAATTATTGGAGATTTAGTAATCAATGGAATGGATATGCCATTTTTGAGTACAACAATAAAAGATTTATCACTTAATTTTAACGACAAAGACATTATCATCAAATCTAAAGGTGAAGTAATGTCTAATAATGTTGTGATAAATGCTATTGTTAAAAATAAATTTGCATCTGAATATATCATCAAAAAAGCAGACGTAACATTAAAACATCTTGATATGAATTCATTAATGTCTGAGTTAAAGCAATTAGAACTAAGAACATTCAATGAAAATCAACCAAAAGTTAACACAAATTATAGTCCAAATGTTATGAATTCTGTTTTAATAAATAATTTAACAGTTAATGCAGATAGTATTATTATCAAAAATATTAAAGCGAACAATCTTAAAGCAGAATGTTCATTAAACGACAGGATGCAATTTGCAGTTAAAAAATTCAGCTTTGATATTGCAGATGGAGAAATTACCGGAGCTGTTAATTATAATCTTCTAAGTAATATTCTTAAACTCAATATCAATGCAGATAGTGTTAACGCTAATGATATATTAACTGCCGTTTTTGATGTTCCAAACCAAATTTTTGGAAACCTAACAGGAAACATAAACATAACAGCAAACGTTACTAATGATATTACAAGCAAGGAAACACTATCCGGTAAAGCAACATTTACTGTAAAAGATGGACGTATGCCAAAACTTGGTTCATTAGAATACTTATTAAAAGCCGGAAATACTTTAAAAAGCGGTATCACAGGGATTACAATGAACAGTATAATAGACCTTGTAACACCACTTAAAACAGGAGAATTTTCTAGCATTAACGGGAATATGCTAATTAATCAAGGTATTGTTGAAGATATTGAAATTAATTCAATAAGCAAAGATTTAAACTTATTTATTAAAGGAAAATATAATCTGGTTACAGAAATTGCTGATATGAAAGTTTTAGGTCAGCTATCAAGAAAAATCTCAACAGTATTCGGAACTGTTGGAAACATTTCATTAAACTCTTTATTCAACAAAATCCCAGGAATAAATCTTGATGAAAATAGTCAATTAATAAATGAATTAAATAAAATCCCAGGAATAGAATTATCAAACAAAGCATATAGAAAATTTGTTGTAGAAATCTATGGCGATCCTAACTCAGATAACAACGTTAAGAGCTTCAAATGGATTAACTAGGAGTGTTGTAAATAGGGCTATTCTCTGTCTCTTAATCACCTAATCTCTGCTTATATAAAGATTTGGTTAAGGTTTTTCATGTTTTTGATATAATTGAATAGTTAACAAGAAAAGAGAAGAAAAGAAAGCGAAGAGATGAAAAAACTATTATTTATTTTATCAGTACTACTTTTAAACGTTCAACAAGTTTTTGCTATGAACGTTGACAAATTTATGGATGAAAAACTTGCACCTATATCAGATGCTATTGCGGATTTAATATTTTTCCCAATACCGATATGTGGTTCAAAAGTTCCAGCAATTATTTTCTGGATACTTATTGCAGGTATATTTTTCACTATATATTTTAAAGGTGTTGCCGTTTGGGGTTTAAAATCAGCAATCGATATTGTTATGAAACCTGCTGAAAAACATCATAGCAATTTTGGGGAAGTATCTTCATTCCAAGCATTAGCAACTGCTCTATCAGGAACAATTGGTATAGGTAGTATTGCAGGTGTTGCAATCTCTATTTCAATAGGTGGACCAGGAGCTGCATTCTGGATCTTCTTTGGCGCAATCTTAGGAATGTCTATTAAATTTATCGAAGCGACATTAGCTGTTAAATATAGAAAATTTAACCTTGACGGTTCTGTATCAGGGGGACCAATGCACTATATTGCACACGGTCTAACAAGAAAAAAATTACGTTGGTTAGGACAACCTCTATCTGTAATATTTGCAATACTTTGTATCGGAGGTGGTATAACCGGCGGAAATATGATTCAAATTAACCAATCAGCTCACCAATTAGTATTTATTACAGGTGGTGCAAATAGTTTCTTACACGGATATACTTGGGTATTTGGATTAATCGTTGCTATATTAATCGGTTTAGTTATTGTAGGCGGTATTAAGAGTATAGCTAAAATTACAACTATTTTAGTTCCTACAATGTGCATTATGTATATAGTTTCAGGATTTATTGTTATATTTGCCAACTTAACAAATATTCCTAGTGCTATAATGCTAATCTTAAGAGAAGCTTTCCACCCAACAGCTGTTGCAGGCGGTGTATTTGGAACTATCATTATTGGTTTAAGAAGATCTGTTCAATCAAACGAAGCCGGAACAGGTGCTGCTGCTATTGTTTATGCAACTGCACAAACTAAAGAACCTGTTTCTCAAGGGTTTGTTGCTTTATTAGAAACTTTATTAACTGGTTTCTTATGCTTGTTCACTTCTTTTGCTATTGTATTCTCTGGAGCTTGTACAGCAGCAACAAAAGAAATTTCTGGAATTGAACTTGCATCAAATGCATTCCAATCAGTTATTCCATTCTTCCCATACATACTATCAATAATTGCAATTATGTTTGCTTTATCAACATTGATTTCTTGGGCATACTATGGACAAAAAGCTTGGACATTCTTATTAGGTGAAGGCAAGAAAAGAGTTTTAACTTTCAACATTTTATATTGTATATTTATCGTAATCGGTTCTGCTATGAATGTTCGCTCCGTTATTGAAATCACCGATGCTATGATGATGGCAATGTCTATTCCAAACATTATTACATTGTATCTTCTAGCTCCTGAAATAAAAAAAGATATGAAAGCATACTGTGAAGCACATAATATTAGAATCGGGAAATGGAAAGTTTAAGATTTTTAAATATAATTTAGTTTTAAGAACCGCAAAAATGCGGTTCTTTTTTATACTAATTTCCGCTACCCACTTGAAAGTTTTAGGGTTTTTAGGTAACATAGTGTATGATATATCATTTTTATTTATGCATAATATAGGAGAATTAAATGTTCGAACGTTTTACAGAGAAAGCTATCAAAGTTATTATGCTTGCTCAAGAAGAGGCTAGAAGATTAGGCCACAATTTTGTTGGAACAGAACAAGTTCTTTTAGGACTTATTGGTGAAGGTACAGGCGTTGCTGCTAAAACCCTTAAATCAATGGGAGTTAACCTAAAAGATGCTCGTGTTGAAGTTGAAAAAATTATCGGCAGAGGTTCTGGTTTCGTGGCTGTTGAAATTCCATTTACTCCTAGAGCTAAAAGAGTTCTAGAACTTTCTTGGGACGAAGCAAGACAACTTGGACACAACTATATAGGGACTGAACACTTATTGTTAGGTCTTATAAGAGAAGGCGAAGGCGTTGCTGCAAGAGTTCTTGAAAACCTTGGAGTTGACCTTAACAAAATTAGAACTAACGTTGTTAAAATGTTAGGAGAATCAAAATCTCAAACTGTTTCATCAGGTGGTGGCGGTTCTGCCCCAGTATCTAAAGTTAAAACTCCTAGTCTTGACGAATACGGAACAGATTTAACTTTAGCTGCTGCTGAAATGAGATTAGACCCTGTTGTTGGTCGTGAAAAAGAAATCGAAAGAGTTATACAAATTCTTGCTAGACGTACTAAAAACAACCCTGTTCTTTTAGGTGAACCTGGGGTTGGTAAAACTGCTGTTGCAGAAGGATTAGCTACAAGAATTGTTAACGGCGAAGTTCCTGATATTTTAGAAGGCAAAAAAGTTATCCAATTAGATATGGGACTTTTAATTGCCGGTACTAAATACAGAGGTGAATTTGAAGAACGTCTTAAAAAAATTATGGACGAAATCAGACAAGCTGGAAATGTTATTCTAGTTATCGATGAAATGCACACATTAATTGGTGCAGGTGCTGCTGAAGGTGCTATCGATGCTGCTAACATCTTAAAACCAGCTCTATCTAGAGGCGAAATCCAAGTTATTGGTGCAACAACTCTTGATGAATATAGAAAATACATCGAAAAAGACTCTGCTCTTGAAAGAAGATTCCAATCAATTATCATTGAAGA
>CALUUV010000059.1 GCA_944324055.1 Candidatus Gastranaerophilales bacterium
TTATCAAGTGATTTAATAGCTTGTTTATAATCACCCATATTCTTATAAATTACAGCCATTGAATAATGTGCATCAATAAATTTGTCATCAAATTCTATTGCTTTTTCCAAATCTTCTAATGCTGATTTTAATTCTTTTTTATCCTCAGTTTTTGTTGCAAAAACTATTTGAGCACGATTGAAATATGCATCCACCATATTCTTATCTATATCTATTGTCTTTGAATAATATTCATATGCCTTTTTATAATTTTCTTTTTGAAACTCTAAAATACCAATAAACATATAAACAGGAGCAAAATCAGGTTTCAATTCAATAACTTTATTATATGCCGACATTGCTTCATTAGTATTACCAACATTGGCCTCTTGGATTCCTAAATTAAAATAATATTTATAATCTTTATGACTATTTTCTGCATTTTTTAATAAATCCGAATACTTTTCATCATCTTCTAAAACTTTTATAAGTTCTTGTTTATTATATTCTGCTATTTTTAATTTTGGAGATAACATTAAAGCCATATCATAATCATTCATAGCTTTTTCAAATTCGCCTTTATGAAAATATGAAAACCCTCGATTATTATATGCAAGAGCATTTCTTTTATCTAACTCTATTGCTTTTGTATAACCAACAATTGCAGAATCATAATTACCAGATTCATCTTGAGCATTCGCAAGATTAATTATTACTTCAATATTATTAGGTTCTATTGATAAAGCTTTTTCGAAATTCTTTAATCTTTCATCAGGCTCAGTTGACGCTACACCCATATAGAAATAATAATCGTATTTTGTTCCTATACGCTTTAAATCATTTCTTATAAGCTTTCTTGCTGATATATAATCCTTTTTGACAATACAATCATCTATCTTTGATAATAATTTTGATTTATCCATAAGATAATTATATCAGTAAAATATTTTTAAGCTATATCATAAGACTTTGGCATATCTTGTTTGAAATGATAAGTTAAGTATTCTACAGAATTAGTTGGCTTCATATTTGGATTTTTTAATTGCTTGAATACTTCGCCTATTGGAGTTTTAGCTAAATTTTTCATTTCTTGAACTTTTGCAGCTGATTTATACTTAGCCATTATCTGAGCAGTATCTTTAAGAAGAGACATCATAAACATAGGATTATGAACATCAGCTCCTTCAGCCTTTCTCATTAACAATGAATTTAATAAACCTTCTAATGAATTATATGCTGATTTTTGAGCTTTGTTTAAATTCAACTGAGAATCATTTGGAATAATATTATGTTCTCGCATTATATTAGATGTTAAATTTAAAAATTCTTCGTTATTTATCTTAGACAACTGAGTTTTATTATCAAAGAACATATTTTTCAAAGTTGACTCTAATATTTCATTAGCTTTTTCAGGAGTCATTCCTTCTGGTAAAATCGCACCATCTAAAGCATATTTAGTTAAATCTTTTACATTTGCACGTTCAATATAATTTGTTAATTTAATAGAACGTAATGCTTGTTCTTTTGAAATATCAACAGTATTACCAGTATCGATTAATGTAAACAATTTACCTTTCTTTGATTTTAATGCTTCTATATCAATGAATATGTTTCCAGGGTGAATATCAGCATGTAAAGTTTTACCATTCTTATCGACTTTATTGAACTGTTCTACTAAAACATCCATATAACTACTTAATAATCGTTTAATTTCATCAGGTTTTAATTCTGATATATCAAAATCAGGAGATTTTGCTTTTAATGCTTCGATTTCTTTATCAATTTTCGCTGTATCATATCCAAATTTCTTACGGAACATTAATTCGTTATATTTTACCAATGTATCTAAACTAATACCTTTAGCTTTTTCCATTACATAGATACCTTGTTTAGCCTCAATTGGAACTACAACATTAGCTTTTTTAGTATATTTAGCTAATTTTTGAGCAGCTTTCATTTCATTTTCAAAATCAACTTCTTTCAAAATTCCATCAGCTAAATTGTTTATATTTTTAATTAAATAATTTTGTTCTTGAGTTAATTTATCTTTTGGAACACCTTTAGTTACTAATTGAATAAATGCTTCTTTATCCTTTTGAATTTTTGCTGCATCAATACCTTCTTTTAGGATCTTGATACAAACTTCTTTTCCTGAAGCATCTTTTGCCAAATAACTTTCTGCAATTGTTCCAACCCCTAATAATTTTGAAACAGTATATTTTTTATCATCGCCTATTAAGTTATTAATTACTTTTTGTGCATCTTCCATTGTTCTGGATGGTGGACAATTTTCTTTTAAAGCTTTTACTATTGGGCTTCCACCATTTGAAATTTGTAAGAATTTAACTGCAAAAATATTTTCATCTGTTAATTTTAATATTTGTTCTTCAACTGGAGAACCACTACGAAGAATATTGTTTATTGAAGAAGAATTTAACATTAAATCTTCTAATTCATTATAAGCAGTCTTATTCGATTCTAATTTTAACGGGCTTAATTTAGCATCTTTTAAATCATTTACAACCTTTTCTAAATTCTTAACCAATGCTTTATTGTATCTTGCCTTTTTGAATGCAGGAACAGCAACTGCAAGAGCTGCAACAGTATTTAATGCTGCATTATCCTTTAATGTTTCAGCAAAATCTGAGAATGATTTTTTACGATTATCATTTTGACTTGTTGCATATCTTAAGCCTGTATTGGCTGCTACATACATAGGTGCGCCAACAATACCACCAGCCAAACCTGTTACAGGAGCTAATAATCCATTTATGAAACCTGTACCAAAGTTTTTAAATTCTTGTTTACGTTTTGCTTTACTGCGTTGTTTTTGTAATGCTTTTAATTCTTTTTTCAAAGCCTTAATTTCTGTTTTTGGAGCTTTTTCTGTCTTTTTCTGTTTAATTTGAGCCTTCAAATTCTTTTCAGCATCTGTTTCTTTAAATTCTTTTGAACCAATTCTGTTAACCTGTAAAGCCCATTGTTTAAACATGCCAGCCTGCAATGCTGCAACACCTGCGGCAACCGCAACTAACTTTCCTTTTGAACCAACAACAGATTTTACTGTCTTAACATATTTATCTATTTTAGGAATATCTGAAAGTATACTTGGAACTGCATTTAATTTAAATCTTGCATTCAATTTATTTCCAAAGTTTTTCACTTTATAAAATGTTGAAACACCAGCAATTCCTGCAACTACATCTCCAAAAGCTTGTGCGGAATTTTCTTGCGATACACGATAATCTGATATTGTTTTCTTAACAGTATCTTTGTCAACTTTACCATTTTCGAATTCTGTAATTTGAGCTTCTACTTTTTTAGAACCTAAACCAACATTTGTTACATTTTTCAATTTGTTATACAAACGTTCAAATAATCCATTTTTCTTATGTTGCAAAACAAACTCATCACGCAATTCCTTTGCGTTATTTGGTGTTGTCGTATAATTTGTTTTTGCTTGATTATTATTTTCTTTAGTAGTTTTCTTGTTGCTAAATGTATGATTTTTAATCTGACTAACAAAATTATCCATTCTTGTTGACATGAAATATCCCCACCTAAATCTTACTTATATTCTTATAAAGTTTTTTTAACAATTTTTATTGACTAATAACAAAAAATATTTTTATAATACTTAACATATTATGGGAAATAAGTATTATTTAGTAGGAAAAACAATAAACCAACCATTTAAATACTATAATGGTAAAGCCACAAGACTGTCTAATAAAACGCCAAGCACAGTCGATGAAGTTGTGGTTGGAATAATAGGAGAAAAAGGGAAACGTAAAATTACGACCTTCCGAGATTCTAATGGAAAAATTATTGAGCGAGCATTTGATTTTAAAAATAAAGCATACAAAAACAGACTATATACTTATAAAGACTATGCAATAGGAGAAGAAGAATATGTTAATTCAACTATTATAAAAGAATATTCTTTACCTCGTACAATAATGCAAGTCTATAATAATTTTAAAGAAATGTTCCAAGAACACGGGATAAAAACAACTCTTTGGAACAACAATAAAACCCAAACAAACCATATTGCAGAAAACATCAATAATGGAAATAAAGTATTTTCTAAAGTCGAAATAGAAAATAAAACCACACAAGATTTTCAAACACACACATTTATAGAATATCCTCAAATTGTTAATAATAAACTTACTAAAGGAAAAAATAAGTTTTTAAGCTTTAGAGTAAATAAATCAGACAATAAGTATATTGAAGGTTCAGAGAAACATAAAAACATAAAGTTCCCTAAAAATGATACATATTTAGGATACAGAGCTTTAGATGTTGAAGATATGAAAGAACCTATTACAAGAGAGTTTATTATAAAAAGAGGATTGCACCCTGAAGATTTCAAAATCAATACAAATTATGCAGAAGAAGAACATCCGGATAGATTAAGTGCTTTTTATCAAAATGGAATGATTTGTTTTAATAAATATTTCCCAACAAAAAGCAAAGACCAGTTCGTTGCCACCTCAAGACACGAAGTTGAACATGGTTGGCAATATTTTCTTGATGCAAGAAATACTGGTGGAAGAGGTGAGTTCAATGAAATAATTGCAAAAAAATATGGAAAACCAGAAACTCCGGAACTTCAAGAGGAAGCTCAAAAGTACACAGAATCTATTGAAAATTATGTTCCATACAACAAAGACTATAAAAAATATTTAAAAAATTATATTGAGATTATGGCAAACAAAGCTGGCGATGAAGCTAAAAAAGAATATAATCAACAAGGCCAAGCTATTAGAAATAGCTTTAAACATATTCCAGAAGAAATGCTTTAATTAGTATATTGCAATTTTTAGACAGTTATTATTTTTATCTTCAAATAATTTGTAAGCTTCGTCTATTTTATCTAAAGGATATTTATGAGTTATTAAAAAATCAGTATTAATCTTGCCTTCTGAAATATATTCAAGAAGTTTTTTACAATGTATAGCATCCACTCCACCAGTTTTAAAAATAAGATTTTTACCATACATTTGAGGCAAAGGTAAAACCTGATTTTCTTCATACATGGCAACTAAAGCCACTATTGCATTCGCTCTTGCTATTTTCCAAGCAAGTTCAAAAGTATTACTTCCACCAGCTGCCTCTATAACACAATCAACACCACGATTTTCAGTTATTTTCTTAATTTCAAGCTCAATATCACATTCATTTGGATTAAACACATAATCTGCAAAATTCAACTCTTTGGCTAAATTTAAACGAGTGTTGTTTATATCTATTACAATGATTTTTGATGGATTAAATAGTTTTGCGCAAGCCATTGAACACAAACCAACAGGCCCTGCTCCTATAATTGCAATTGTGTCATTCGGTTTTAATTCACAAAGTTCAACTCCGAAATATCCACTTGATAAAATATCTCCGACAAAAAGAGCATTCTCATAACTTACATTATCTGGAATCTTAGTTAATCCCATATCAGCAAAAGGAACTCTTACATATTCAGCCTGACAGCCATCTATAGAACATCCTAATTCCCAGCCGCCATTTTCACAATTGTTTATAAACCCACGTTTGCAAAAATAACACTCTCCACAAAAAGTTTCACAATTGGCACTAACCCTATCTCCAATAGATAAGTTTTTGATGTCAGAACCTAACTCTACAATCTCTCCAACAAACTCATGTCCTAACACAATATTAGGAATAGCTTTTGGAACAAAACCTTTTATAATATGCAAATCACTTGTACAGATAGAAGATAATGTAACCTTTACTATTGCATCTCTTGAGTCAATAATTGTTGGTTTTTCTTTTTCTATAAGATTTATTTTATTGTAATCCCACACCAATGCTTTCATTATAATATCCTACTTTTCTAATAACATTTTTATACTCACTGTTGAGAAGTTTTTATTATTATATTTATTTTCCAAGATTTTTTGTAACTTCTCATCAGGATACTTAGATGTATGCCAATCTCTAAACTCTATAATATTGAATGCTGATTCATCTATAATTCTTTTATATTCATCATAAAACATTCTTGTTAAATAATCACGATGATAAATATAATTCAGAATATAATTTGTATCATCTTCATTATAATTCTCAGCTAACTTTTGTTTCATCTCCTCTTCGGAATAAATCAAGTGAGCCCAATCCTCCAATTTTATATTATTGAAATTAATTAGTTCTCCTGTTTGTTTTCTATATACAATATGATGACCTTTATAACAAGACCATATTGGCCCCATAAGCGCAGATAATTTTCCTCCAACTTTTAAAAGTTTATACATATTATCAATAGCAATTTCTAATCCATTAATATGTTCAAACGCATTTGTCGAGAAAACTAAATCAAAATCACTTTCTTTATCAAAATCTAATATTGAAGCCTTATAATGTTTGTAAGATTCATCAAAAACATTATCTTCTTTTATAATAGGATCAACGCACACCCAAGATTTAACCCCAAGAGCTTTAGTAACATTGTATGGAGTGCGTCCACCAACCTCTAAAACCTTCTTATCTTTAAACAAATTTTGTTCAATACAAACATTCAAATGATTTTGCTGCCATATTGGTAATGTTTCTAAAACATCTAAATTCAAAACACTCTCCGTATCATATGTTTAAATTTTAACGGATAAGGATAAATTAATCAAATTATATTTGTTTTAAATTAAGCAAATAAAAAGAGGATCAGAATTATCTGCCCTCTTTTTATTATATAAAATTATTTATACCCACTTTAATCACTTTTGCTACTTATAATTTGAGCAATATTATATAAAAAATCTCCAATCGTATCAGGAATAATTGGAACCCATTTAGTTATCCAATTGTGATTTATAATAGGTATTCCATTTAAGTCATATACTACCCAATAATCTACCGAAATATTTCTACTATCAATATTTATTTTATACATTGTTTTCTCAAACCAAATCTTTTGCTTATATTTTTTTTCTAATGCTATATAATATGAACTTTTATTATTTAAACTTTTAACCCAAAAAGAAATAATTTTACTATTAGTTAAAGGTTCTAACTCTATATTTACTGAATCCATATCAATATATGTTTTATTATCTATCTCCCTCCAATTTGCAGCAAGAGTAACGTTACCCACAAAAGTTATAAACAAAACTAATAAAAATATAATATATTTTTTCATAAGGCTTTATTCCATTAATAATAAATTAATTGTTAACTAAATTTTATTTTATAATTAATTATATTAAAAACTTAATCCTTTGCAAAAAATTTATTTAAATAATTTGGAGTTAATTCAGCATTTTGACAAAAAGCATCATAACTTTTTACTATATGACCTAAATCAAGAGCTTGATAACCTAATTTAGCCAAATCATAAGCTAAAACTGTTGCAGTTGGACCTAATATTATACATATTAATCTATCTTTAGAAATTTTAACTGCTTGCTCTAAAATCTCATCATATTTTTCAAAAGCATTTATTGTTGGGGCATCTATATACTCAATACTTTTTGCATTATCAAAAACATTAAACTCGATTTTTTGAAATACTCTATCACCAGAAATAATTGTTATATCTTTATTTTCCCATATTTGCCTAATATGGTTATATTTATCAATACTATCAGGTAAAATAGTAAATCCAGTACTAAAATATGTCTTATCTTTATTTAAAAGTTTCATAATCCAATTTATATTTGCACCCCAGAAAGTTCTAGCAAAATATTTCCCAAAATCATTTGATAAGCTAGTTGTATGACACATTCCATAAGGTAAAGCAATACATATATTTTTATCATCAGATAATAAAATCTCAGTTAATCTTTCAGAAAGTTGTTTATTTGCCTTTTGAAATCCTATACTACCATTATTTATCAATGTAAATTCACCATCGCCAAAACGAGATATACTAAATTTATTTTTAATCAAATAATCAATAGTTTCTTCATCAGACAAAATTTTGGGAATAAATAAATTATCTAAATCATCTTTGATCTCATATTTAATAAAATCTAAAGCATACTTTGCATATTGCGTATCTTTATATATTTCTTTAAGGTTATATCTCATCAAATATCTTAAATTATTAATCAAATTAAATAGGAATTTCATTTACTATATAACCTTTCTAAAAATAATATAAAAACCAATTTTAAAACGCATGTTACTATACAATATTTCTAAAGTCAATAATCTTACCATTTTTATATCATTATTATAAAAATTAAAATATACTATTCTTAGAAATATGAATAATATTAAAGAACTTTTAGGATTGAGAATTAAAGAATTAAGAAAACAAAAAGGTATTACTCAAGAAAAATTAGCAGAAATGATAAATATTGACCAAAGGAATTTGAGTAATATAGAATGTGGTGTTACATTTCCTTCAAAATCTTTAGGAGAAATAACTAGAGCTCTTAATATATCATTAAGAGACTTATTCGATTTTGACCATGTTAATTTAACATCAAAAGAAATGAAAACTTTTATACAAAATTCCCTTGAAAATCTATCTGATTATGACATTAAAGTTATATATAGATTAATAAAATCAATGATTTAACACATATTTACTAAAATAAAAAGAGGATCAGAATTATCTGTCCTCTTTTTATTTACCCTGGATGCGATTCGAACGCATGACCTACCGCTTAGAAGGCGGTTGCTCTATCCAGCTGAGCTACCAAGGCTTAATTTTTATCTATTCAGTTGTATAATTATATTAGCATATAAAATTTTCCCTGCAAGTATTTATTTTTTTATTCGTTAATTCTCTTAAAATATCCTTTATTTAATTTATTAATATTTTTTCTAATTTGTTATATAATCTACTCTATGAAAAAATTATTATCTTTAACACTTATTGCTTTAAGTTTAGGTTGTTCATTCAACCAAGCATATTCTGCTGAAAATAAATTCTTTAAATTTATTAAACCTAAACAAGAAAAAACTTATATCGGAAATGTTTATTCTGTTGCAAAATTCTTTGCAATATATGAAGCCGCAGCTAACAACTATAACCACAATGAATTTATCAAATGTTATAGTCCTAACTATGTTAGCTCTGATGGGTTTAATCTTGATATACTTTCCAAAATGCTTAAAGAAACTTGGAAAACATACCCAGGAATCAAATATCAAGTTAAACTTAATGGCGTGACATTCTACAATGGAATGGCTATTGCAGACGTAACTGAAACTGCTAAAGGTTATGCTAAAGCTGAAAACGATAATGTTGGTGAATTCGTTAGCACTATGCAATCTGTTTATTATCTTAAACAAAATGGCACATCTTGGATGATAGACAACGATTACACTGTTAAAGAAAATATTATTTTATCTTGGGGTGATGCTAAACAAGCAAAAATCTCTTTTGAAACTCCAAACCAAATTCAAGCAGGTAAAGAATATACTGCAGTCTTAAAAGTTAAACAACCAGATGGTTCTATTGCTATTGGTTCAATTAATGCTGATAAAATAACTTATCCTCAAAAACCTTCTAAAGAAATTTTCAGAAAATTTTCTCCTGAAGGAACTCTTGAAAGAATAATGAAAGCAAATACTGATAACGTAAATGAATATCTTGTTGCGACTGTTGGATTTACAAGACCGAAAGTTGACAACAATCAAAATCTTAATATCAATCTTTCAGGTTATGCTTGCTTAATGGAAAGAATGAATGTTATTCCTGTAAATAAGTTTATTGAGGTTAAAAATAGCAATGATAAGAAAACCAAGTAATACCTATAAATTGGTATATTTTTCTATAACAACTGTTTTTCTTATTATTTTTAACTTATATTGTTCTACGTATTTTTCTGCAATTTCACAGGATCCGATATTATTCCTCCCAGGGATTAAGTTAAATTATATGGAAAATACTGGGGCAGCTTTTTCTATTCTTCAAGATTATAAAATTCTGCTTATTATTTTTGGAATAATTGCTATTGGGCTAATTCTTTGGTTCATAATTAAAAACATATCTGACTTAACTATGAAAAATATGTTTTTTGCAGCAACACTAATTACCGGTGTTGGATGTAATATGTATGAAAGAATTGCATTTGGGTTCGTTAGAGATTATTTTGAACTAACATTTGTTAATTTCCCTGTATTTAATATCTCAGATATTTTTATCAATATTAGTGTTATTGTTATAATGGTTATGTTATTTAACAAAAACTTTTCAAAGAGATAACATGGAAACACAAAAATTTATTATTGATTATAACGATGATGGAAAAAGAATTGATTTATTTCTTGCTGAAATAATGAACGATATTTCTCGCTCAAAAATCCAATCAGAGATAAAGAAGGGTTCAATTCTTGTAAACAATAAAAAAATTAAACCATCATATACTTTATCAGAAAATGACGTTATAACTTGTTCAGATTTTAAAGCGGAACTAAACAATATTCCACCTCAAAACATTCCACTAGATATTATTTATGAAGACGACAATATGCTAGTTGTTAACAAGCCTTCTGGAATGTTGACACATCCAACAACAACAGAGAAAGAAAATACGCTCGTTAATGCTTTAAAATTCAAATATGGAGAGAATTTATCTGATATTAACGGAGATTTTCGCAGAGGAATATTACACCGACTAGACAGAAATACATCAGGTCTTTTAATGGTTGCAAAGAATAATCAAGCGCACGAATTTTTAGCAAACCAAATTAAAGAAAAAACAGCAATAAGAAAATATCTTGCGGTTGTAAAAGGTGTAATAGATGAAGATTTAATTTTGGACTACCCAATAGGTCGTCACAAGACACAACCACAAAAAATGGATGTAGTATTTGATGAAAAGGGAAAACCTAGTTTAACCGAATTAAGAGTTCTTGAAAAATTCAAAGAAGCAACATTTGTAGAACTAACATTAAAAACAGGTCGAACACATCAAATTAGAGTACATTTAAGCCACATAGGGCATCCAGTTTATAATGATACGTTGTATGGTTTTGGAAAAGTAAAAATAAAAACAGAGGAACAAGTTCTTGAAGCGTACAAATTAAAGTTTACAAAACCATTTAGTGATGAGATAATCGAGTTAGAAATCCCAATGGATGAAAAACTAACAAGAGTTTTGAACTATTTAAAACAAAATGAACTTAAGGAGAAATAAATGAATAAAAGATTCTTTATCTATTTGATATTAAACATAATAATATTTGCAGAATTTGGTTATATCGGATATACCAATTTTATGAATTTATTAGCACATAATCCACAAATTAGTCATACTGAATTATTTTATGTATTACTAACAGTTGCGACATTAAGTATGATAATTGGTATATATATAATGTCATTTGCAAAATTAAAAGGTGATAAAAAAATCACAGAATACAAACGAGAACTAGAACGCAGAGGCATCGATAAAGATGAAAGCTCAGCGAAGGTAAAAGTTTTAGAATCAAAGATTGAAGTATTAGAAAAGGCATTAAAAGAGGCCTTAAAAAACAAATAGATAAATTTTTATTTGCAATAAAAATTTGTTTTGTTTATAATTTAGTGGTCGGTTCTTAAAAGAACTTTTGAAAACTGAATATGGGCATGTGGTACTCTGCCGACGAGAAGATTAAGTATCTTCGAGGAGAGGGGTAGACACGCTCAGGTTCTGAAAGAACCTTCTGAAAATTGAATATGGGCATGTGGTGGAATGGTAGACACGCTAGTCTTAGGAACTAGTGCGAAAGCGTGGGAGTTCGAGTCTCTTCATGCCCA
>CALUUV010000060.1 GCA_944324055.1 Candidatus Gastranaerophilales bacterium
CAGGTAAAGTTGGCAATGGCGTAAAAACAATGCTTACTGCAAAAAATGCCCCAAAACTTTTAGCTATGGTTGGAGATATTGGAGCTGATGCGACAATAAGTTTACTTGGTGATTTAGCATTAACAGGACAAATTGACCTACAAGGTGAAGGTTTAGCGCAAGTAATGTCTTTGATTGCAGGTCATAGAGGTAAAATAGTTAAAGGTGTTCAAGCTTTAAAAGAAAACTTTAAAGCAAAATATGGACCTGATGCTAAACAAATGCCTGATGGAACTGTAATAAGAGTTAATCAAGACGGTTCTACTACTGTTTTAAATGATACTAATAGCCAACCAGCTATTTCAACTGAAACAAGCCTCCAAGAAAGATTAGACAACGCTCAATCTAGAGAAGATTTTGCGGCTATCAGGGACGAGTTGAAAAACATGCCAGCAGGAGCTGAAAAAACTGCTCTAATGGAAGCATTTTATAAGAAATATAATGAATTTAAAGCTCTCTCTGATAGACCTGATGTTAGAATGCAATTCAACGGTGATGAATTAAAATATATTTCCCCTGAAGAATTAGCGGAATTAAAGAAAAAGCATCCATCTTCAATCAAGGAAATGTCAAATGGAGATGTATTATTTATTGGAGAAGATTTTAGTTTTACCAAAATAGGTTCAACTAAAAAACCATTACAAAACCCTTCTATTGACCTTTCATCAACAGATTCTAATGAAGCAAGAAAAATAATCAATGAATTCATTGCGAATAATAAACTTGAAGATACTTCAAATCCAATCATTAAGAAAAAATTATATGAACTTCAAAATGAAGAATTAAGTGGCAAAGATAAACAACACGCTTTGGCAATCTTGAATGTAATAAAAACATTGAAAGATTACAATTTAGAAACCGACATGTCACAAAAAACAATTGACTTTATTAAAAATGATAACTATAACCAAGTAATCGACTATATTAAAGCAAATAAAGAAAACTTCAATCAAGACAAATGCGTTGCATATATTAAAACTAACATCGTAAAATCGAATAAATCGGTGTTGCCTTTATACAAAAAGGCAATGAATATGGCCGATAATGAAGAAATGCAAAATAAGTTTACAGACCTTATTTACAACACAATAAACATAACAACTAATGATAAACTAATTTCACAAGTTTCTCTTATGACAAAAATGAATGATAATGTTTTAAAGACATACTTTAACTCAATGGATAAAACATTATTAAGAGTTGATGAAAAATTAGTAGAAACAATGAATGAGATTGACCCAATAGTTGTGGATAAATACATTAGTAAATGCCTCGGTATGATGAAAGATATCCCAGCTAATAAGTTTACAACACTAATTGAAGGCTTTAAAAATATTAGCGGAAAACTTGCACCATATCTTAACAATAGCATTGAAGACCCTATCGTTGAATCTATTTTAGTAGGCAATAAAGGTATTATTGATGTCTTTAACAAAATATCTGTTGAGGACTTTAATAAAATTCCTGAAAATGTAAAAGAAGAACTTTCTTATAAAAATCATGTTTATACAAATAAAAAACATATTTCTGAAGCTATTGAATTTATTCAAACTCCTAAATTCAAAGAAATAGAAAATACTATTAAAAATAAATTCCCTAATATATATAATGACAAATTTGAAGCGAAATTAAAAGCATACTTTATTTCAAACAAAACTGGTAATCCAGATGACTTTATTAAATATATTGAAAATCTAAATACAACAGAACTATTTGAAATTGCACCAAGAATTCAGAAATTTGAAACTGATCAATTATTAGAATTTTTAAACTATCATCAACAAAAAGGAACAGAACTAACACCTGAAAACCTTACATATAATGGTAGTTTAACTAAAGATATGGAAAAAGACTTAATAGAATATGACCAATTAAGTCAAACCCTATCAAGATTCCCTAACACAGATAGACGAATTGGGCACTTACCACAAGAATGGATGAATAACATTCCTAGAGAAAACAAAAAAGATTTTGCACAAAAGCTTTATAATCAATTTAATACATTTGTAACCTCAACAAGAGATCAAAATACATTAGAACAATTTAGATTGAACCTAAAAAATCTTTTTAATAGAAATGTAGAAATTGACCAACTCACAACAGGAGAATATGGTACTGGATATAAAATTACTGTTGAGGGAGAAAAACCATTTGTATTAAAAGCATTTAATGAAACTCCTAAAGACTTCAAAGCATACAACGTACACGGTAAAAGTATTGAGCCACAAAATGCAATGTATGCAAAAGGTCGTAGCCATGATTTTGCAGGATTCTATTTTGGAAAAGCCGCAGATAAATTTGATAATGATGGCTTCATGGTTGTAGAATACCTGCCAAAAGAAGAAGCACCTGCAAGAACTAAAGATGCAACTATTCATTCACTTACTTCAGCAGACTTTGACGCAGAACAACTACATAATTTCCACTATGGAAAAATCATTGATTATGGTGCAATGATGCCTGTTGAAAAGAAATTATTAGAAAATAAAGGTATTGCAAAATATACTAGAATTATATCAAGTAATATGATTGCTATAAAAGGCTCTGACACCTATGGATTTAATGATTCCAGATTAGCTATTGTCAAAAATGCAGCACATAATGCAGAAAATCCTATGGATGTCGTTGAAGCAATTAATATTATTGAAAAAAATCTAACTCAAAAAGTTGATGAAAACACAATTTTTGAACTTAAACAAATTAAAAAAGATTCATATATCAAGTACATTAAAAAAGCTAAACCAGATGTTGATCCTGAAGCATATTATGCAGCATACGAACTTAATAACAAAATCACAAATATCGAAAATATGATTAAAAATGCTTTCATAGGCACAGGCTTAAGCGAAGGTGTTAAATTTATGAGTAGAACCAAAGGGGTTCAAAGTATGTATGACAAAATCCATTCTAATATGGAAGAAAAACATATAACCCTTGAAGAAGCTGTTAAAAAAGTTCAAGATGGCTATGGTACAAGAACTCTTTTAGAAGATTTTGATTATAAAAAATACCCTGAAATAGTTGAAATGTACAAAACTAATCCAGAAGAAGCATACAGAATGGCTGCTAAAAAACAAACAGAACATGTTGTTGAAGCACTTAAAAATATAATTATCAAACAATTGTCTTATGGTGATTTTGAAATAGTAACTATTTCTAATTATAAAGGAGCAGATGGAATACCATACTTAAGCAACGAACAAATCAAAGAATTGCAAGAGTTTGCACTTAATAAAGGTATTAAATTAGATGTAAAAACTGATGATAATGGTGTTGCTGAAAATATTAAATCCTCAGGCTACACTGCATTCCAAATGAATTTGAAATATAAAGACGGAACAACTATTGAATGGCAAACAAGAGGAAAAGACGTTGACGAATTTGCAGAAGCTGAGCATATAATGTATGATGCAAGACAAGGCAAAGACTTAACAGGTGGACGTGATATATTAAAACCTCTGTATGAACCATATCAAAAAATTATAGAAGCTCTTAAACCAGAAGAGTTTGATGAACATATGGCATATCTGACAGAATATTATAAACAATTACGACTCAAAGAACTTGGATTTGAATATGAATTTCCTAAACTAAATCCAAAATTCGATCCAAGAATCAGCGCAGAAGGATTGTTAGAACTACATAGACAAAAAGATAGATTATTAGGCCATTAGAAAGGACAAAGTTTATGACTCCTATTAATAATAATAAAAATATAAATGTTAGAAACATATCTTTTGGTCAAAAACCTGAAGATAACAAATCTTTTGACAATACTTTAAGCACTCTTAAAGATAATATGATTAAAAGATGTGAATATGAAGTCCCTGAATATGGAGATTTTGCTATTGTCAAAGAAACATTACCAAACAAAGATGAGGACGTTTATTCTGGAAATATCTCATTAATTTGTGAACCTTCAGAAGATAACCCTAAAAAAAGATATCTAAGTTATAATCAATTAAACCCACAAAACAGAAAAGGTCTATCTTCTCTTATTGCATCAGGAACAAAAGAAGACATCTTAGAAGCTTTAAATGACGAAAATTTTGTTAACAACATAAAACAAGATAGCGAAAGAATGTCTAGAAAAATGCAAGATATGAAATGGTAATTTCTTAACAAATTAGACCTCATATAAAGAAAATGATAATATTTTATATGAGGAGATTCTATTAATGAGAAATTTCGTTATTTTATTATTTATTTTAGGTTTAGGACTATCAATTGCAGATAATGTACTTGCAGACACATTATATGGATTATATGGTGATAACTCTGCAAGCTCAATAAATCAACTTAATCGTAATTCTTATCAAAATTCAAAACAAAGTAAGAAAAAAAATAAAAAAAGTAAAAAAAGTTCCAAAACAAATAACCTATCTAAACAAACAACTCAATATAACTATAATTACATGCCTAATTACTCTCAACCCCAACCAGATGCTTTAAAAACATTATCTGGAAATGCTAATGAATTGATGAAAAAGGGCAGCCCAAATTATGGACAATATGGAACTGCTATTAAGAAAACAAATCCAATAAGAATTGATAATAGTTATAACCGATTCAATGACAGTTATAGATTAAAAAATCAACAAGCAGCAGCCTCTGCAGCTGTAAATTTTGATGGAGATGCTGTTAAATTTAAACAAGGCCCTAATGGAACTATTTATGGCTATAACAAATATGGTAAAAAAATCGGAGTATATAGAGTTAATAACAACGGAACAACAACTCAATTTGATTCCTTTGGAAACAAAATGGGTACATTTAAATAATATTCACTAAAACTTAATAAAAAAAATAGGTTATGAAATACATAACCTATTTTTTTATCTTTAAGTTAATAAATTTTATTTAACAAGTTTTGCAACTTCTGATGTAATATCTGTACCACCATATATTACAACATTTTTTGCTAAAACAATTGAATAACCTTTTGATTTAGCATATTGAGAAACTGTTTTTGTAATGCTTGAATCAATTGATGCTAATTTACCAGAAAATGCTTTGTTATTAGCAGCACGTTTATTCATAAGTTCTTTTTCATATTTTACTCTCATAGCTTGTTTTGCTTGAGGAGTTTTTTGTTTATCAACATCAGCTTGAGCTGTTTTTAACCAAGATTTAAGTTCTGAAGCTTTTGCTCGTTGCTCTTTCTTTAAAGCTGATACCTGAGCTGATGAATTTAACAATTTATCAATGTTTACAACCGCAATACTTGGAGCTGGGGGATTTGAAATTGCTAAGTTCGCTGTACCAAAACCAATACCAAATGCAAATGCTACTGCCATTAAAACTTTAACTTGATTTTTCATTTATCATACCTTTCATACTTGTTTAACCATATAAATTATATCAATTATAAGATTTTTTTCAATAACTTTGATACAGTATTTGATTTAGTTACTTTCTGCATTATATTATTAGACATTCTTTCTAAAAATGATTTCTTAGGACCTGTGATAGTTCCATCTGGAGAAATCTTAATTGTTTTGATTTTATAATTTGGTGTTATTACACTATATAATTTTGAGCCATCAGGATGTGATACTTTAGTAACATCACCTCTTAATTTATGTTCTCCTATTTGTATTGTTTTAGGACGAAGATAAGTTTCTTCCATTAGCGCAAAATGATTATCATGAGTATACAAAGAAATATCACTATCACTTGTATATATGTGATAATATTTTCCTTTATTTGTCGCTGCATCTTTATATGGAACAACTGAATAATCATAAACATCTTTTATTTTTTGTCCAGCTATTTCCAATTTTTTTGGATTATTAAATGCATAAGTAGCACGCCCGCCATCTTCTTTTAGTACACTGAAAGTATCTAATTTAACAGGGCCTTTTTTTTCTGGGGCAAAATATAGTCTTGTAGACTTGTTAGGTTGCAACATAGATCCTAAATCTACTGTATAACTATTCATACATAACTCCTTTACTAATTAGGGTTTATATTTATAGAAGTTATGTAAAAATGTTTTTTGCTAGCTTAAACAATTTTATTAAGAAAAATTAAATTATCTACCACCTAAAGAATATCCAAAGATACCGCTTTGAATTGTACTAGATACCAACTGTTGACAAGATTGAATTTCTTGGTTAACAGCTTCTAACTGTGTTTGGAATTGTTTTTGCTGCATTTCCAATTTCTTCTCTATTAAATTTAAACGTTCTTTTTTTACTTTTAATTCTTTTAAGGCATCACTATCTGGATCTAAATCAGCACCAATTGTTACTAACTCATCAATCTGAGATTGTAACCCAATCAAACTTTCTGTAACTGATTCTATACGCATTTCTAACTGATTCTTATAAGCAGTTAGAGTCAGTAATCTCATTGATGAAGCTATTAAACCCATATCACACCTTACCTTGTTTCGTTGAGGTTCTTACCTTTCAGAAATGTGTGTTCGTTATTTTCTGCTATCAATGACTCCATTTTCATTAATTGATGCTTGTGATAATTAACTCTATATTGAGCCATCTTTAACTTTTGACGTACACTGAACATATCTTTCAGGTTTCCAACAATCTCATCTAGTAGCATTTTGAAAGGATTCTTCCTTATGAAAAATGCTCTTGTGAAATTGATGAAATTTCTTATTCGTCGTAGGGAGGTCTCAATTGCTTCGTTCATATTCTTACACCCAATTTAAGACTTCCATATATTATAAAACATGTTAAATTGAATAATTGCCTTACTTTTCGCATGTTCGTAACATGTCTTAATAATTATTGGCAGTCTATCTTATCACCGGAAATACTTTGAAAAAATATATTTCTCTTCGTATCCAGCATGTTTAACGACACATTCTTGTCATACTTTAATGGCTTTTCGCCAAAAATATTAAATTCGTAACAAAAATTAACAAGAGACTTTATCATTTTTGAAATGATATTGTCGTTAAAGATATCATTAAACATTATTCTCAAAAAAGTTCTAATCTTCATCGAAATACCTATATGTACTTAAATTTTATTGGAGTATTAGGAAATTAAAACAAAATTTATTTACCCCTACCCCTATAAGTTTTGAATAGCTTTGCTGTCGCCATCCATTTGTTCTTTTAACATTTTTCTTACAACTTCACCTTGTGTATCAAGCATTTTACAAACAGTTTCAATGTTTGCAACTTTTTGAGATAAAATTGTATCCGCATTAGATAAAATATTACTTGAAACATTTTGATACGCAGATAATGCTGCTGATGAAGTTCCTTGCATCAAATTACCCATAACAATTGCAGGCAAACCAAATTCTCCTAAATATGGAGCAGCAGCAGTCATAATACCACCCCAACCAGAAACTAAGCCTGCTAAAGGCATCAAAATTCCTGATGCACCTATCCCATAACCATTTGCGGTACCAATACCGTATGCAGCTGCTGACGCAACATCAGCAACACTTCCTATACTTGATGCACCTCCGGTTACAGATCCACTGGCAGAACCTAAACCAGATAATAAACCATTAATACTAGATGCGCCACCTGTTGTAGAACCGCTTCCTAAGCCCCACTTTACATTAGCGGCTCCACTAGGGAACCCTGAATAGTTCCCTAGTCCGCTAAGTCCAAATGCGCCATAACCCCCACTTACAGTACCTGTACCACCTGAATAAGGTGACCAATATGAAGTACCAGGGATATTAAATGATTGAGTTCCACCTAATGTGTTCATAAAAGAGGATGGAGCGAAAAGGCTGGCAAGTTGGTATAGGAAGCCACCACAAGCCTCAAAACCTGTTCCAGAGCTTGCAGAGCCAGAAACTGTTAAGTCTCTTAATCTGTCATAAGTTTCGTATAACATACATTTCGCGTCTGCTGATGCTGCTCCGAACTTATTCGCTATAACCAGTAAACCATCATTCTTATATGCCATTGTGTCCTCAATATTATGCTAATTGAATAGTAACAATATATTATACTAGCTATTACTAGCCACCGAATGTCTTGAATCCAAGTTCTACGTGTTTGTCTACTACCTTCTTAACTGCTTCCATTTCGTTTTGTAAAGCAGATTGTTCTGTAGCTAACTGTTCCATACGTAATTCTAGGGTTCTATCTTGTGCTTGCAGAATTTCTGTTTTTGCGTTGATATCTGCAATCATCTTTTCGTATTCAGCATTTTCATAGTAGTAACGATTCATCGCATCTTGATATGCTGCATCATCTGTTACTGTTTCTGTATTCAATGTGTAAACCACTGAATCATCTTCAAATTTAACTGTTTTGAATCGACCTTTACCGTCTGTTTCTAATAATGCTTTTTGTGTTTCTTCTACTTTTGTCTCTAAGTATGATGCATTATAGTAATTTAACTTACCTTGTTGTACGTCAATACCATTATCTACAATTGATGTTCCTAATGAAGCATCTAAATCATTTTTAGTTGTATAGTATGTTGTACCGCCCATTTGGAATTTATAAATTCCACCTTTGTAAACTAAATCACCATTTTCATCTGTATCGAAACAAGCTGCAAAGTTTTCTGCTGCTACCTTGTCTCCATTAGGGCCTTTCATATCTTTCATGATTTGTTCTAATTCAGCCCATACATCTTCATCTTCTAAATCTGCTGCTTTTAATTCTGTTAAAGTACAATTTCCTACCGCAGAATAATTAGAGAATGTAGGATCATTCTTTGGAGTGATGAAGTTAACTTCGTTAGGCTCTTTTTTACCTGTTGCTACATATTTATCATATTTTGCAACTGCATTATCCAAATCTGTTCTTGAAATGAATTTTTTACCATCAGTGAAATAATTTTCTGTTGCAGGATCACCTGTTATACTTTCACCTTTAGCTTCTCTTATTGCGATTGGTTCTTCAGGATTTGTTGCACCACCAACACCATAATTTGTTTCTGCAGTTTTTAAATCATCATCAGTAATTACACGACCATTTTCATCTACATAATATACATCTGTATTTGTTGCACCGTCAATTACAGAATCAATTATATCCTTAGTGCCATCTGGCATACCTGTTCCAGCAGTGTTATAAGTAACTTTTTGGAATGTAGAACCATCGTATTTGAATGAATTAACATTATCAGCATTGAAAGTTCCTGCACCATCAATCGTAATATTCTTAAATAAACCATTTGTTGATGGAGCATCACCAGCAGCAGCTTGATCTTCGTAAACGCCATTACCTTTGTTAATAGCTCTTACTTGGTCTTCTTCTTTTACTGTTACTGGACGGAAGATTGTTGTTGATCCATCTGTTGCTTCTAATCCGTAAGTTCCATCTTGGTTTTTCCAAGCTTTACTTACATTCATACTTGTATTGTCATCTGTTGATGTTGGTGAGTAAGTAAAGTGGTTTGTTTGTGTTGCTTGAACTTGTGGATCGTTAAGTTTTTTCTTAGATCCTGTGTAAACTTTTTCGTTGTGGTAAGTTGTTACAACGTAGTTGTAATCAGAATCTGAGTTACCTAATTGATAGTAATTAGATAATACTTCCGTATTTACACCATCACTAAATGAATATTGAATAGTGGTGAAATCGGTTGTTGATGGTGGAGTTGGCACTTCCATTCCCATCATCTGGTTGAATAAGTTAGCCGATTGGTTAGCCAGAGATACTCTCGCCTGGTTAATTTGCTGACCTTCGTATTCAACATTACTCTTTCGAGCAGTCAAGGCTATATACCTAGCCTGAGATGCTGCCATACCCATAAGCATGTCCTCCTATTTTGTTGTTGTAATGTTTATACTGATTTTTTGTCATTATTTCCTCTTATTTTTTCTACACATGTTGTCTTTAATGTTTTTTTATTAAAAGTCAACGTCTAAAAGCCACTATTTACATGACTTCTCATGACGTCTAACGACAAATTTATTAAAAAATGGAACTAACATAAAAAAATCTCATACATTTAGATGAAAAAAACGAGGCATTTAATATATTAAATACCTCGTTTTAAAATTTATTATTTATCTTACTGAGAAGACTCTAGCATTTTTTAATAAATCGATGGAGCGAACAACTATTGCTAGTTGGTATAGGAAGCCACCATAAGCATTGTATAAATTATTCGCCAAAATCAGCAAACCATCATAGTTTAATGCTATTGTGTCCTCAATATTTATACTAATTATTAGCCACCGAATGTCTTGAAGCCTTGTTCTACGTGTTTGTCTACTACCTTCTTAACTGCTTCCATTTCGTTTTGTAATGCAGATTGTTCTGTGTTCAACTGTTCTAGACGTAGTTCTAAGGTTCTATCTTGCGCCTGTATTATCTCTGTTTTTGCGTTAATATCAGATATCATTTTCTCATATTCCGCATTTTCATAATAATACTGGTTCATTGCATCTTGATATGCTGCATCATCTGTTACTGTTTCAGCATTTAATGAATAAGTAACGGAATCATCCTCAAATTTAACAGACTTGAATCGGCCTTCACCATCTGTTTCTAATAATGCTTTTTGAGTTTCTTCTACTTTTGTATCTAAGTATGATGCATTATAGTAAGCTAGTTTACCTTGTTGTACATCAATACCATTGTCTACAATTGATGTTCCTAATGAAGCATCTAAATCGTTTTTAGTTGTATAGTATGTTGTACCGCCCATTTCAAATTTGTATAGGCCGCCTTTATAAACTAAATCACCATTTTCATCTGTATCGAAACAAGCTGCAAAGTTTTCTGCCGCTAATTGACTTCCATTAGGACCTTTCATGTCTTTCATGATTTGTTCAATTTCAGCCCATACATCTTCATCTTCTAAATCTGCTGCTTTTAACTCTGTTAAATCACAGTTTCCTACTGCTGTATAGTTAGAAAATTCAGGATCATTTGATGGTGTGATGAAATTAACATCATTTGGTTCTTTTTTACCTGTTGCAACATAATTATCATATTTTGCAACTGCGGCATCTAATTGAGTTTTTGAAATAAATTT
>CALUUV010000061.1 GCA_944324055.1 Candidatus Gastranaerophilales bacterium
AGATAATTCTTGTACATTATCTTTGACTTTTTGTTTTATGTCATTAGGTAATTTTTCATACGCTTGTTTTATATATTCAAATTCTATCTCTGAAAATGGATACATACCCTGTTCACAACACATAGAACATCCATTACTACAACAAATATACTCTTTTTGATGTTCAAACATTTTATTTATTTCTTTAGTTATCAAATCAAGATATTTTTCATAATTTTTTAAGGTTTGTTCATTCTGCATATTCTTTCAACCATTCTTCTAAAGGCTTTTGTTCTCCAAATTCTAAACCTAATTCTTTTACCAAATCTAACTTTCTTATATTTGTTATATCCAAACTAAAAACTCTTGGAATATTTTGATAATGATTTTCTTTTATAACATCCAGTAAAAGTTTTTTGGTTTCTTTATCATAAACATTCGAATAGTTTAAACCAAGTTTCCCGCAAAATGGTCCATTAACCTTACCATCTGCTTCTTGATTTAATAAGCCGAATGTTCGACAAACAATACCACGGTTAGCATAAACCGAACATTTTTTATTAATCAAAAAAGGACAAACATAATAACCTTTTTCATCTTTTTTAATATTCTTTATATTATCAATTATTATATCTTGAGTATTTTTATCTAACTTTTTAAACCCTTCAATCAAATAATTAAATTCTATTTCTGTAAAAGGATATTCACCATACTCACAACAATATGAACATCCTTCTTTACAAAAAATATAGTCTTTTTGATGTTCAAACATTGCATCTAAATCTTGAGTTAATATTTCTAAAAATTTTTCATAATTCGCATTTTGCATAAAGATATTTTAACACTGAACTAATTTATATCAAAATAAAGATATATTATTTAACACATATCTAATTACTAAAAATAACCCAACTGGCTAATAATAGATCAATTCTTTTTTTATATCATAGTAGAAGATATAAAAGGTAATTGAGGATATTATGGCAACAGAAAAGATTAAAATTTGTATAGTAGAAGACTATACACTAACTCGTACAGCACTTAAATATTCATTATCAGAATACAATGATATTGAAATTTCGAATGATTTTGATAATGCTGAAGATTGTATTAAATATTTAGATAGAGCTCAAGTTGATGTAATACTTATGGATTTAGGGCTTCCTTATATGAACGGATTGGAAGCAACAAATATTATTAAGAAAAAATATCCAGATATTAAAATTATTATAATTACATCACACGATACAGAAGATGAAATTTTAACAGCATTATCAGCTGGCGCAAATGCATATCTGATAAAAGACACTAATACTCCTGAAATATATAATATTATTCACTCGGTTATTAATGGTGCAATTTGGCTTGATCCTAGAATTGTAAAATTAGCAATGGAAATATTTAAAAATCAAAAACAACAAAACAACGAAAAAGAAGATATTGGAAATCTTACAGACAGAGAAAAAGAAGTTCTTAAACTTCTATCTGATGGGAAATCCAATACAGAAATTGCAAAAGAATTAATTATCAGTTCTCATACTGCAAAGGTACATGTTTCCAATATTCTTAATAAACTTGCTGTAACCGATAGAGTTCAAGCGGCGGTTAAAGCATATAAATATAATCTTTGTTAAAGAGGATTATAAAATGGGAATAAAAAAAGAGTTATTACAACCTACTTTATTTAGTATTTTAACTATCATTGTACTCGTTACAATAGATTTAAATATTCCTCATATTTTCCTTAAAATTGCACTGTTATTTATACTAATTAGCGCTCTAATATCTTCTTGGTTTGAAAAAAAAGCAACACTTGATGAATTAACCCATAAATATGAAGATATGTCAGTCTTAATGGAAAATATTCATAGATATTTACCTGATTTAGTTGCCTGCAAAGATAAAAACTTAAAATTCACAATGGGGAATAAAGCTCTATTATCATTATTCAAGCTTAATAAATTAAGCCAAATTAAAGGTAAAGATATTTCCAATTTTTTCAACGAAGATATTGCAAACAAAATAATCGAACAAGACAATTTCGTAATAAAAAATGGAAAAATCACAAAATATAAAATACATTCAAAAGAAAATAATGCATATTACCAATGTTTGTCTGTTCCTTTAAAAAAAGGTAATAATATCAAAGGTGTTGCAAGTATTATTAGAAATATAACAGAAGAAGAAAACCTAAAAGAGAAATTAAACTCTAGCTACTCACAAATTAAATCTGTAATTAATAATTTACCTATGGTTGCATATATAACAGACCTTAAGGGTAACTATATTATGGGTAATGAAAAATCGTACAAATTTTATACAGAAGGAATAGATCCTGAATTTAATAATGTACAAATAGATTTAACTGCAATTAAAGACATTCAAGAAATTGAAAATAATCATGTAATAAAAACAAAAAAAACATTTATTACAGATAAAGAATTAAAAGCAATTGATGGCTCTTACCATTGGTACACTTGGAGAAAAGTCCCACTATTTGATAATCACAACGAAGTTAAAGGAATTATTATATTTATACAAAATATTGATGCAATTAAAAATGTTCAAAAACAAAGAGACAATTATATTGCAACTCTTAGCCATGACTTAAAAACCCCAATATTAGCACAAATTAGAACCCTTGAACTTTTTCTTAAAGGCTCGCTTAATAATTTTGATAATGACCAAATTGAATTATTAAAATTAATGCTAGACTCCAATAATTATATGTACTCAATGGTTGATACTCTTGTTGCTTCTTATAAATACGAAAATGGAGAAATTAACCTATTATATGAAAACTTTAATATCCTGACATTAATTGAAGAATGCTTAATTAAATTAGATAAAGGGATTAAAGCATCCCAAATACATATTAAAGTAGAATCAAGTGTTAAAAATCCTGTTATAAATGCTGATAAGGAACAGCTAAAAAGAGTTATCGAAAATCTTATTTTTAATGGAATAACATATGGGTTCAAAGATTCAACATTGACTATTTTGATTAATGAAATTTTTGAAAATAATACACCAAAAATATGCGTAAAATTTATAAATAATAGTCCATATATGACACAAGAAACAATAAATAACATATTCAAAAAATATGTTACTCACGAAGACAAATTTAATAGAGTTGGTGCTGGACTTGGACTATACTTATTTAAACAAATTATTGACGCACATAAAGGAAATGTATTTGTTACATCTTCGAAAGATGACATCAATACTTTTGGGTTTATAATTAATAAATAAATTTAGCCCCATAAATCATTCATGATATTTTCAATAACAGGATCCCATTCATCCATATTTTTAGCTTGGTAAGGTTTTACAGATTTATACCAACTTACATTCTCTCCTGATATATCAAACCAACGATACTCAGTAAATTTGTTGAATAACCCGAATGTTTTCAACCCCATTGCTCCAGCTAAATTTAATATAACATTATCTGTTGTTATAATTAAATCCATATTTTTCATTGCAGCTGCAGTATCTTCAAAACTTGTAAAATCCTTACCTACATTTATAACACTGCACTTAGCAGGCAAGTTAGGAATTTGTTTTTTAGGGTCTTCATGTTGCAAAATATAAACATCTACTCCACTTTTTTCAAGAATTGGAATAAATTTTTCTAGCTCAATATCTCTGTTTAAATCCCTTGAAACATCATGACCTTCAAATGCTAAACCTATTTTAAAATTCTCATGATTAGTAACAAATTCACAATTAAAATGTTCAACTTTTTTATCATCCACATCAATATATTTATCACAATATGGTATATTATCAGATGCAGTCTCTAATACATAAGGTAAATTCATAATTGGAATATGATAATCATATTCTAATGATGTAAAATCTGTATTTAATCCTAAAATTTCTGCACCTAAATTAGAATATTTAAATAAATCAACTAATTCATCTTGAACAATGAATAACACTTTCTTAGCAATTTTTGTTAATTCTTTAACAAATCTTGCATACATAATTGAGTCACCATATCCTTGTTCACACTGAACTAAAATTACATTTCCTTCAATGTCTGCACGATTTTTTAACAACTTATCTGGAGGTAACATTGGAGGATATAATGCAGGCTTAGTTTCTTTTTGAAAACGATGTAAGAAACATTTATAACCCTTAGAGAAATTACCGTTATGGATTAAGAAACAACCATAATCAAAATAATCATTGTTGCTAGGATTTATTTTTAATATGAGGTTATAATATTTATCTGCATTTTCATAATCGCCTAACTTACTATAAATCAAAGCAATATTTCTGATAAATGTTTTAGAATTTGGATTTAACTCATGCGCTTTTAAGAAGTAATTAAGCTGTTTATCCAAAAATTTATCATTATAATACGTAGAATATAAATGACCCAATGTATTATAAACTAATGCATCCTTAGGATTATGTAATATATAACGTTCAAATCTTTCTATTGACTCTGGAATTTTATTAAACTTGAAAAACAATAAATCAGCAATCACATAATCTGCTCTTACTTTATCTTCTGCAGTTTCTTCATATTTTTTCAAATACTCCATTGCCAAATCAACTTCCTTTAATTCAGCAAGACAATCAATCAACTTTATAAAATCAGACTCTTCTAACTTAGAGTTGTTAAATATATTCTTATACTTAACCATAGCTTCTTGCCAATTTTTATCATTGAATAATTGCTGAGCTTTTTTCAACTCTAAATCTAAATATGGAGTCATTACATTTGCTGGAATTGGAGAATATTGAAGGATTTTTTTATAAGTTTCTACCCCATATTTAATATCATCATTCATTGATATTCCGGCTGCAACACCAATATTTAATCCTAAAATTATATCCTCAGAAACCGGCACAGGATTTGATACAGTCAATGCAGATGCATTTAATGCCATTTCTAAATATTTTTTATAATTTATATTATCCTTCTTGTATTTATAAATAGAACTAACTAAATGAAGGACTGAACTATCATTATTTATTTTAGATAAGTAATTCGTATAATGCTCTAATGCATTATCTTTATCATTAAAATAATAATAATAAATATCTGCAATATTTTTTTGATACTTTACATCACTAGTTAAACTATATAATTTTTCATATGCAGAAAGTAACTTTTTTAAAGTTTGAGCATTTAAATTCTGATCAAGCAATATTTTATTAACGATATCTTGATTCTCGCTAATTGAATCCAAAATATTTAAATTTAAACTTTCATTTTGCATATCGTTATTATATCATTAATCCTTTATCTGGAAAACACATTTTGAACAATGAGCCTTTGGATGCAACATTAAATTATCTTCTAAATCATACATTTTAGCAATTCTTGTAATCAATAAATTCCCACACATTGGACAATGAATTTCAGTTTCTCCAGATAAAATTTGTTGTTTTATATCATCAATTATTTCATCTGATACAATTTTTGTACTTAAATTCTTTTCATATTTTTGAATATCTAAAGGTTGACACTTTAAAGCCTTTGCCAGTTTCTGACGAATTGTAACAGGTAAAAACAATTCTTTTCCTGATTCAATATCTTCTATCATCAATAGATCTATGCCGCTTTTCTTAGCAAGACCTATTGATGATAAACCTAATTTTTCACGTTTTGAAATTATAAAATTTGATAATGTATCCATATTTTACTTATTCAACAAATAAATTTTATACTCAGAAGGCATTAATTTACCGATATTTAAATCTTTTAATGGCGCTGATAAATGTTCTTCAACAAAATCTGTACCATTAAATCTATACTCAGAAACAATCTCATAATCACAAGGTAATGTCAAACTCTTATCAAATACTTCTCTACCTTCTCTTATTTCTGTATATGATCTACCATTATCCTCTATTAAGATTTTTTCTGTTGGTGCCATATTATTAGCAACAATTAATAATGCATTTTTTACACCTTCTTTAGATACTTGCCATACAGTAAAACCATCATCATCCTGTCTTACAACATGAGCTTCCCCATTTACAATAATATCATTGTTTTTAACAAATCTATCTATTGCATCAAATACTGCAAAAAATTCATCATTTCTTTCTCTTACCATTGAGATTTCAGAACCAATTACTCTTTCAATACCTGTTTTAGTAAATGATTCATCACCATCAATATATAGAACTGGTCTTTGAGCATTTTTACCACCAGGTAAAAACTTATATTTAAACCATTTAAATAATGCACCCTCAAAACCTAATTGGCCAGGATATCTATCGATTGCTTCAAATTCTCCATCTTGGTTATTATAAGTTTTTAAGATACCCAATTTTGATTTCTTATTAGATTCAATATTATAATTTGATAACTGAGAATTATCATCAACAATGGCTTGAGGAGTTTTAAAACTTTGAGAAACAATATCATTTCCCCATAACAAATCAAACCCCATATCCTCATGATATTCTTTTAAATAGTTATCCCATAACATATATTCTGCTAATGTCGCAAAATATAACACATGTTCTTTCATTTCTGAATTTAACATTCCTAAAACTTTTCTAGGAGCTCGGTAACTAATTGGAGTTCCATTATCTTCAGAAACAGCATCAACAATGTGGTCAATATGATCAACTCTAAAACCGTCAAAATTATAATCCTTTTGAAGTTTTTTCATTGCATTGATAAAGTAATTAACAACATCATTATTAAATTTGCCATCTTCTAAACATACAAAATAATATGGTGTCTGACAATCTAAGTTGGCGAATTCAGAAACATCTTCACCTTTATAATCAAAGTGTTTAAATACTGGATATGAACCACATTCACTCATTTTATCAAATACAGGAACACCTGCTGAACACCAAGCACCACCTGGAGCTGGCCACATTCCTTCACTGATTAATAATTGAATTATTACACTTTGATTTTGAATATCAGATTCTTCTAATTTTTTATGTGTATTTAAAACTGTTCCAATTATAGATTTTACTTTTTTATGTAATTTATCCTGAATTGAACGTTCTAACATTGCATTAGATAAGTACTTTTTCTCATCTAACATTTTTGCATCGATTTTATTATAAATTTCTTGATAATAATCTGTTAATGTACCAATTCCACCTCTTAAAGATTGTTTATACAATCCCTTTACAATATCTAAGTCATCAGAATTAACATCACTTAATTCTGCACATACCTTATCTAATGATTTTTCTAATTCTTCAACTAAACCATTTATATCAAACCATCTAGCAATATAAGGATGTGCTAATACAGCCTTTGAATATCTTCCTGTTTGAGGCAATATATCATAAATTACAGGGTGACCTGCAAGTTGAGCTAACATTATAAAGTTTTTAACTTGCTGTTCAACACCTTGTCCTGTCAATTCAGTTAATGATTTATCTTCTAAATTTGGGCTTACTTCTGATGAAGTTGGCAAATATGCACAACCAAATTCTCTTGGATGGAATGGTATCAAATAAATAGTTGTATTAAATATACCATTAGATAAGTTACCTGTTGGTAAAATTGCTAATTGTCTTAACCAATCCATAAATTTACCAGGTTCTTCTGTTTCATTTCCATTTCCCAAACCTGCTAAATTAATCAATTTTATATTGTGACCTTCTTTTTTTATCCAGTCAGAATTTGTTACATTATTTCTTGCTAATACACTTGGATTTGCAAACATAAATTTGCCTGAAGTATCCATTACGTTATTAGCTTTCCATTTATATTCTAGAGCATATAAAACTTCAGAATCAGATAATTCTGACAATGCTTTTGCATATGAATATGGGATATATCCATATGTATTCATTAAATCTCTTATGATACTTTTTCTATCATCAGAAATTGATTCAAAACTATACTTCTCTTTTAACTTCAAATAAAATTCATTTAAAATTTGTGAGTTGTTAACCTTTGTTTCCTTTTTAAATAAAAAATCTAGCATTGATAATATACTCCTTTATTTTACTGATAGTATCGTATCATGGGTGGAGTTGTTTTACAAACAAATGTTTACATATATATACAAATAATATAGCTTGCTTATAACTTAGTTAGATAAATCTTCTGAATAGATTAATGAAGATAGGATTGCAACCATTGTCCAGAATACAATTTGAATTTGCGGTCTAAAAAATACAGTATCAACCATACCATGAATCATTACACCACAAATAGATACAAAGGCTGCAGATGCTAGTATTACTTGTTTTAAGTCTTTTGAATGATATATGTATTTACCAGCATCAATTACTAATGTAAATAAAAATCCTAAAAATGCTAATAGAGCAAAAATACCACTTTCAACAGCTGTTTCTAAGTATATGTTATAAGCACTTAATGCATCAAAACCAGTTTTCATATATAAGCCATATATCTCTCTGAAGTTTTGATTTCCCATTCCAATTCCTAACAACCAGTTATCCTTAAACATATGAACTGCTGCTTGATAAACATTAAATCTAAACGAATTTGAACTATCTGCACGCATTGCAAATATTGAAAAAACTCTTGCTCTTAAAGAAGATATTGTCAATATTGCAAATGTTGAAATACCGATAATAAATGAAATAAAACTAAAATATATTTTTTTATAAGTAGGCCAGAAAAATTTCAAACTTATTATAAAAATTAAAGATGAAATTAAAAATAATCCGATATAAGAACCTCTACAACCAGTTAAAAATATTGTAACAGCAGCTAATGCTGATAATATTGCAAAAAGCAAACCGCGTTTATAATTTTTTTCGTATAAATTATAGGCGCACAAGCCTAATACAGAACCAATACCAGCTACTAAGTACCCACCTAATAAATTAGGATTTAATGGTTGTAAAGTACCATAAACTCTAGTCATTACTTCTTCAGGATTTAATCTTGAAGTATCTTGCCAACCAGATATTTCACCTACCTGAACAAAGTTTTGACTCAAACCAACTAAAGATTCAAAAGTTATACATCCTGCCATACATAATAATATAGGTAGAATATTTTGTTTATTATTTTTTAAATGGTGAACAACTGAAAGATAAAAACTTAAGTATATAAATGTTTTAAAAAATCCTTTTAAGCTTAATGCTAATAATGTTGAGCCTGCAACACTTACTATTAAAAGCATGAAATATATTAATAGAAAAATTTCAAACTTTTCACATTTAAACTTATCAGTAGGATTTGTAATTACTCGAACTATTGTTAACAAAAAAGTTGAGAAACATAAATACCCTGCAACATCTGAACTCAAAAAAGTTGAGAATATAAATGTTGCTAATATTGATATTAATATCAATAAATCTATTTTCTTTAAAATTACACTTGATTCATATACATACTTAAAAGGAACATGAATCACATCTAATAATTTATTTAAAAACATATTAACCTTCTAAAATTTCTATATCTGAAACAGTACCAGTTAATTTGTATGTTTTACCTTCTAATGTTATTGGTAAACCAATTTTTATTTTATTACCACCAACTACTGCACCATCTTTAGTAATTTTTGCAGTATCAGTAACTTTTACTGAAATATCATAAGTATTTGGTTGACTAGCATCAGGAACAATACTATAACCATTTGAATTATTAGCTGATATTGTTGTCATTTTTTGAGTAGAACAAACATCTATAACTTTTAAGTCTGAATAAGGTACATTTCTGATACTGATAAAAGTTGTTTCATCTTTTTTAATAGGTATTTCTTCACCAGTTAATGTTACCCCTCTCAAATAAACATTAAAATTAATTTGAGATGTAGCTTCGATTTGTTTTGAAGCTGTTTCTCTATAATGTTTTATTGTTATAACACCAACAAATATTGCAAGTATAATACCTAAAATAATTATAATATCTACAAATTTATTAAATCTCATCACTCTCTCCTAATATTATTATTTATTTATTCTTTGTTCTATAACTTCTTTAATTTCTTCAATAGTAGTAGTTGCACAACCAAATTGTTTAACTACAATACCTGCAGCAATATTACCAATAATTGCCGCATATACAGGTTCAGCACCAGCAGCTAAAGCCAATGTATAAACAGCAGTAACTGTATCCCCAGCACCTGTTACATCAAATACCTCAGCTTTATTAAATACTGGGATTTTAGTAAACTTATCATCTTTTTCAAAAACAGCCATACCACCAGAGCCACAAGTAACTAAAACAAATTCAGCATTTGTATCTTCTAATAGTTTTTTACCAGCTCTTTTTAAATCATCAGTATTCTTTACTTCAAAACCAACATACTTTTGAGTATCAGGCAAGTTTGGAGTCATTGATGTTACATATTGATATTTATCTAAATCTTTTTGAGCATCAACAACAACAATCTTATTATATTTTTTACATAATTCAATTGTCTTTTTAATAACATTATCTGTAAGAGTTCCAATATGATAGTTTGATAAAATTACTGCATCATGCTCAGGGATAGCCTTCTCTAAATTTGCAATAATTTTTGCTTCAGTCTCTTCAGATAACGGTTCATCTGTTTGCCTATCAATTCTTACAATTTGTTGAGTTATAGATTGAAAACAAGAGCCAGAAATTCTAGTTTTTGTAACAGTTTTTCTTGTTGCATCTTCTACTAAATATTTACAATCTACATTTGCTTCCTTAAATGCATTAATCAAATCTTCAGCTTGATAATCCTTACCAATAACCCCAATAACACTTATTTTACCATTATTGATAGTAGAAACGTTATGTGCTGCGTTTGATGCGGCACCTAAAATATGTTTTGTATGTGTATGCTTTAAAATTAATACAGGAGCTTCTCTTGAAATTCTTTCTGTATCACCATAAACCATTTCATCTACTGCTAAATCTCCAACCACCAATATTTTAGATTTAGCAAGGTCTTCAACAAACCCTATTAACTTTGTTTTATCTATTTTCATTTTCCCTCAACTCATTGAATATTTTAAAAATACATTGTATAATTTATATTATAATACAAAAAGAGAGAGT
>CALUUV010000062.1 GCA_944324055.1 Candidatus Gastranaerophilales bacterium
GTAATTATAAACCTGAAGAAAAAAAAGAAGGTGATGATAACAATGTATAAATTAGGAATAATCGGTTATCCTTTAGGGCATTCAATATCTGCAGTAATTCAAAAAGCAGGTTTTGAATCTTTAAATTTAGATGCGAGTTATGAAGTTTTAGAAACTCCACCTGAAAATTTAATCGATAGAATAAAATTCTTAAAAAGAAACGATTTTAACGGATTCAATGTTACAATCCCTTTAAAAGTTCCTGTATCATTATTTGTGAATGATATTGATGATGATGCAAATATTGCAGGTTGTGTAAATACTGTAAAAATAGATTCTGATAAAAATTTCTTTGGTTACAATACTGATATTTATGGCTTTATGACAGCAATTCCTAAAGAAGCAGATTTAAAAGGTAAAAGCGGTGCAATTTTAGGAACAGGCGGTGCATCTCGTGCAGCTGCAGTTGGTTTAGTTAGAAAAGGTATTGAAGAGATTGATTTTTACACAAGAAATATAATTAATTCTCAGCAATCAATTAACTATTTGAGAGCTAAATTTCCAACAATAAAATTTGAAGCACACCAAATCCAAAATGCTAGAGATTTTTCTAAGTATTCAATATTAGTAAATGCAACTCCAATCGGAATGAGAGGTTTTGCAATGGATGAAACTCCTGTTGAGTATGAAGCATTGAAAACACTAAATTCTGATTCAATTGTTTATGATATTGTTTACAATCCAATGGATACAATATTACTTCAATATGCTAAAAAATTGAATTTAAAAACAGTTGAAGGTTTAGATATGCTTATTTATCAAGCAGAAAAAGCAATTAATATATGGACAGGAAAATCTCCTGATGTTCAAACTATGAAAATAGCAGCACTAAAAGCACTATAAACTATTTATAAGTGTTTTTTTGATTGGTAAATCTTCATTTAAATAAGGATGTATTGGTGCAGTTTGTTTATCCTTGTTTTCAAAGTTTAACTGTAATTCAGTAGGATAAGTTGTATAGTAATTTGTTATATAATATTTCCCGTTTGAATCAATTAATCCTGCATAATTAGGATGAGCAGTTTCATAGGCATTTAATTTTATTGTTTCACCATTAAGAATATTATGAATATTTTTTGCACTCATAACATTTTCACGACTTTTTGCAATTATTATATCTGTCTTTTTAACTTCTGAGTTATCTGGCGAATAAATTTTATTTAATCTTTCGGAAATACTTGGATTAGTATTTACGTGTCCTAAGAGTCTTTTATAACTATAAATATTTTGTTTTATTTCCTGCTTGTCAGCAATAATATTTTGTTCTCCGTTGAAGTCATCTTGATATCGTTTTTCAAGTTTATTAAAAATTTCATCATATATATTTCTAAGATCTTCTTCTTTAAACCCTTCAGTTCCTTTACTTGAATTATCAGCAGCTCTTGCAATAAAATTAAACTTCGGATTATCAAGTAGAGGTGTAAATGTGAAAAGTACATTTGCCATTCTTGTTGTATATAAATCTCTAAACTTTTCAGCTTTTTCAATATTTCCATCTTTTTTTAACATAACTTCTCTTGTATGTAATGCGTGGTATGGGTTTATTGATACGTTAAAGTCAGATATTTCATCAAAATGTTCAGGATCACTATAATACTCTGCATATTTTTCAGCTCTGGCTTGGGCTTTTTTATCATTAGGGCTCCAACCTGCTGTATCAAAGATTTGTGGTTTTCCAAAAGCATCATTTAATCTTAATGCAATATCAATGAAATCGTGTTCATTTCCTTCATTATTTTTTAATTTAATATCAATACAATCAGCATCGTGGAAAGATGTCATATATGGGTCATCATCCATTGTATCTCTAGTGATTGGGAAACCTAATCTATTATTTAATTCTTTAAATCCATCAGTTAAGGTTTTAAAATCATTCCAACTCATTTTATTAATATGTTTGTTATCTTCTCTAATAGGAGGATTTGCTCCTGCGTAACAGTGGCTGCAAATATTGTGACAACCTCTATTTATTGCTACTTCATTTATTGTTGAACCAATAAATGCAATCTCCTTCATATTAAGTCCTTTAAAGACTTTAATCCCTTCTTGAATTCCATCAAGCTTGTTTAAATCTAAATCATAAATTTCTATGTTATTAACATCATCAAAATCTTTTTTAGCTTCTGCTAAATAATTTTTAGCTTTAAAATAATTATTTGATAATCCGTTAAACTCTGTATTGTTATAACTAGAAATATTATTTCGCTCAATATTATTTGAAACATAACTATTCTGTGTGTTATGTTCCAAATTTTTTTTATTGTTGCTTATATTAAATTTAAATGGAATAAATGTTAATTTCATTATTTTATCTGTTTTCGATGTAATCGACAGTTTCTTTATGTATTGATTTGTTTGCAAATTTCATACATTTTTGTTGGTTTTCGCTTAATTCTGGATTTTTGCTGCTTTCTCTTGTTAATCTAGCTAGAAATGTCATCATAGGAAGTTTTTTATCATCATTTATAACCAAATCCTTATTATTTAGTTTAAAAGTTGATTGATGTACCATATCTTCAGGTATATCAAATCTTTTTAAATGGAATTCTACTGTATCAGGGTTTTCTTTATTAATAAACATTTCAGGAGTTCGTTTTAAATAGTCGCTTAGATGGTTACCTTTTTTATCATCAGTAAGTTTTGCTGAAATTTTAAGTTCAGTATAAAACTTTTCTCCTTGTTTTAATTCATTACTAAGATTTTGATAAGTGCCAAATTGTTTGTATTGTTTTTTAGCTATTTTGACGTTATTTATTCCTTTAAAATTGATGTCCATAATTCCCCTTTTTACTATTTCAATTTATAAAAAACTTGTAAAAAATAAATTTGCGTAACTCTACAAATTTTTTTCTCTAACTAAAGTATAAAATTCCACCATCAAAAGTATAAAATCTATTCTTTATCCCTTGAATAGTGGATAAATTACTTGTAACATGATATGTGAGTAGTAAAAAAGAAAGAAGAGAAGAGAAACCCCTATGGGAATGGCAGCCTCACAAGCAAGATATATTGCTCTAACAGCGAGAAAAAGTAATGTTGAATACGAAGGTCAGCAAATAAACCAATCTCGTTTAATTTTAGCAAACCAAACAGCAGATTTGTTTAATCAGATGTTAGGTATGCAAGTTCCAACTGCTCCATCTTCTACTGATTTTACTAAACTTCAGTATTCATTTAGTGATGGAATAAATGATTCAGTTTTGGATAACTATTATCAAATAGGTGATCCTGATTCTGAATACAATTATGTAGTAACGACACATCACTATGAAAAAGTATATACAGGGTCAAAAAAATTAATGAATGACCCTCAAGTACAAGCTGTAAAAACAGACAAGTACTCCTATGATCCAGCTAAAAATCACAAAGAGGTCTATGTAAAAGCCCTCTTACCACCGACCCAAACCGGTAATGGGTCTTATGTTATCACAGACAGCAACAACACAAAACATACGTTCAGACCGGTGGACAATAATAATTCTTTGGACAGAATGAAAATTAATGCAATATCAGGAACAACTCTTGTTGCAGATTATTTCAGCTACAACGATGGTGCTGATACATACACCTATACTGATATTCAAACAACTGTTCAAAATGCAGGTGTTGCACTTACATCATTTGTTGCAGCAGGTTCAAATTATACTTATGGCGGACAAACATATGCGCCTGTTGATTTAAGTACTTTAGATGTTGATGATCAACAGTATAAAAATATGCTTGCCGTGTATGGCTCTGATTTTGAAGCTGATGTTGCTAAGGTAAAAGCAGGCGGTGTTGCAGAGAATAAATATTATAAATCTACAACAACAGAACAATATGCAAAAAACCTTGATGGTACAAATGGAGCAACAACATCAGATATTAACAAAGTTACTAACACTCAAACTGTGTATAACAAAGTTGATACATCTGATACTGCTCAAGAAGCAGAACTTATCAAAGTTTATGGTACGGATTATGATAAAAATGATTCGTATTATAAAGATACAAACGGTAATTATATCAGCGCAAATGAAATTAAGTCAGGTCAAACATCATTAGACCACAAAAATAAAACAGTATTGGCAAGTAATTCTAAAACTGTATATTTTAAAGATGATGATGGTAATTATGTAAAAGAAGCTGATTTAAAAACAACCACTGTTGGCTCAAAATTATCATTTTATACAGCATCGTATACACCTACTTTTTCAAATTATACTGCAGTAGGTAATAGCAAACTAACAGAAGTAAGTGCAGATGACTACAAAAAAGATAGTACAATTTCCACAGAAATTGAACAGATAATAAAGGACATGAAAGGTCCTAATGGTAGTACAATTGCTGCAGAAAATTTTGCTAAATGTTTTAACGCTGCAGGAGAATATATCGGTGGAATTTATTCATTTGAAAAAGACGGTGTTAAATACTATACAACAGAATTTGATTTAGAAAAGTCTGCAGCGAGTGCATATAAAGATGATTCCATTGCAGACAATGGTATTGACGGACAACAAGATAAGCTTGCATATTACCATGCAACTTATATAGATACAAAAGTAACAGAAACTAAGAAAGCGTTACTAGATACAGATGGTAGCGGTCGTTTTTCAACTGTTAAATTTGAAGATGATTCAGTTGTCTATACTTTAAATGTTGAAACTATTATTGATGAAGCTGCATATAATGATGCAGTTAACCAATACAATTACAAACAAAAAGAGTATGACAAAGCCATAGCAGATATAAATGCTAAAACAGAAATTATTCAAGCTCAAGATAGAAATTTAGAGTTAAGGCTTGAACAACTTAATACAGAACAATCAGCATTACAAAATGAAATGGAAGCTGTTAAAAAAGTAGTAGATAAACATGTAGAACAGGGATTCAAAGTATTCGGCGGTTAGTAGTCATTTATATATTACATTTTCATATAGGGTTATAATAAAATGGACTGGAATAAAAACAGTCCATTTTTTTGTGTATTAAAAAGCGATAGATAAATATTTTTACCTATCGCTTTTCCAATTATTAAAATATTCAACTATTTTTTGATTTGGTTCATAACTTCATCAGCAAAGTTTTCGTTTCTTTTTTCAAGACCTTCACCAAGAACGAATCTTTCAAATTTAACGATATTTAATTTGCCAGAAATTAATTGTTCAATAGTCATATCAGGATTTTTAACAAATGGTTGTTCTAATAAACATTTTTGAGCCATTAATTTGTTAACACGTCCTTCAACGATTTTAGCTCTGATATTTTCAGGTTTTTTAGCTAAATCTTCTTTACCCATTTCGATTTCTGTTTCGTGAGCAATTACTTCTTGAGGAATGCTAGCTCTTGAAACAAATTCTGGAGCGCAAGATGCGATATGTAAACAAATATCTTTAGTTAATTCTGCATCAGCAGCTGATGTTTCAAGTAAAACACCAATTTTACCATTGTGGATATATGATGCAACATTACCTTCATATCTAGCAAATCTTCTGATAGTAATTTTTTCACCAATAGAAGCGATTTTTTCTTTTAATACTTCAGAAACAACTTTACCACATTTAGGGCAAGTTAAAGCTTCTAAAGCTGCAACGTCAGCTGGGTTCATTTTAGCAACCATTTCAGCTAAACCTTTTGCTAATTCGATGAATTCTTCGTTCTTAGCAACGAAGTCTGTTTCACAGTTAAGTTCAATAACTGCACCACAAGAATCATCTATATAAGATTCTACTCTACCTTCAGCAGCGATTCTGCCCATCTTCTTTTCAGCAGAAGCGATACCTTTTTGGCGAAGTACTTCCATAGCTTTTTCCATATCTCCGTCAACTTCAACTAATGCTTTTTTAGCATCCATCATACCAGCACCAGTTTTATCACGAAGTTCTTTTACCATTGTTGCTGTAACGTTCATTTATTTTCTCCTTCTAAAAATTTATTTAAAAAAGAACGAGGAAGAACCTCGCTCTTTAAATTTATGAATTAAACGTTTGCAGTTTCTTCAGATTTTGCTTCTTCAACAACACCTGCATCTTCTGCTTTAATAGATTCAATTTTTCCTGTGTTAGCTTTAGCTTCTTTAAGTTGTCTACCTTCGATAACTGCATCTGCTAATTTAGAAGTAATTAATTTTACTGAACGGATAGCATCATCATTACCAGGGATGATGTAATCAATTCCTTCTGGATCAGCATTTGTATCAGCTAAACAAATAACAGGGATGTTTAATTTGTTTGCTTCAGCAATTGCGATAGCTTCTTTCTTTTGGTCAACAACGAAAATTAAATCAGGAAGACCTCTCATTTCTTTGATACCGCCTAAAGTTCTGCTTAATTTTGCTACTTGTCTAGAAATTTGAGCTTGTTCTTTTTTAGGTAGTTTTTCAACGTGACCGCTAGAGATGAAATCTTCTAATTCTCTTAATTTGTTAACTCTTGTTCTGATTGTTTCAAAGTTAGTTAACATACCACCTAACCATCTTCTGTTGATGTAGTAAGCGCCAGCTCTTTTAGCTTCTTCTGTTACAACTTCTGAAGCTTGTTTTTTAGTACCAACAAATAAGATGTTTTTGTTTTTAGCAGCGTATTCTCTAACAACTTCATATGCTTTATCTAATAAATCAGTTGTTTTTCTTAAGTCTAAAACATAAATACCATTTCTAGCCCCATAGATGTATTGTTTCATTTTTGGGTTCCAGTGTTGTGTTTGGTGTCCGAAGTGAACGCCTGCTTCTAATAATTCAATCATTGATGCTACTGCCATAGCATTTCTCCTTTATATTAATGTATTTTACTACGGGCTACCTGTTCCATCTTATTTTAATAAGACTAGGATACTCCTATCGAACCAGTGTAACCAATCATAGTGTAGTATAAACATGTTTTTTTCTCAACGATATTTTTGATTTGGGCAAATATTTTACAATATTTAATAAAATGTAAATATTTACTCTCAATTTGTTGCATATTATATATAATTATTGTATAATTAAAATGTATTATTGCTATCACTACACTAAATAAATAAGGAAGTTAATGTTTAATTTGGCTGAACAATGGAATGTCAGTTTCAAATTTGCTGTAACTGTTTTACTAATGTTGCAGTGCGTTTTGTTGTGTATATATGTTTGGTGTAATAATACAATATTTAGTGTAGGTGGAGGTGCTTTATGATCTCCATGAATACTGATTTAGCAGGATTAATACTCCAAAATACTTTAGAAAATAATACAATCGGTTTGAATAATTCTATTAATCGTATGACTACCGGTTATAAAATTAATCATGCTAAAGATGATGCAGCAGGATTTCATATAGCAGAAACCTTGGAAAGCAAGATATCTTCTATGCTTATGGTTCAGCAAAATGTAGCAGATGGTATTGCTATGTTGGAGACAGCTGAAGGTGCTTTAGAAGATATTATGGGGATTTTATCAAGACTTAGAGATTTAGCGGAGCAGGCTGCTAATGAGGTTTATGGTGAAGATTCCAGAGCGGCAATGCAAAGAGAAGCTGATGAATTAATTGAAGAAATTGAGAGAATAAAAGATTCAACAGAATTTAATGGAATACATCTTTTTGAAAATTATAGTGATGTAGCAAATAACTTAAATAAAACCAAATCAAATGAAAAAACTTCAAGAACAATAGGTTTAAGTAATGCATATGTAAATATAAATGGTGTAAATAACAATCAGGCAGGAAGTGATAGCGATGATTCAGTAAATCCTGCTGAACTATTGAAGTCTATAGATGAAGAAGTAAGGATGCTATCTTCATCTATAGCTTCTAATACTTATGTAAGAAATTCATATTCTGCATCTCAAGCTCCTGCTGCAAATGGCAATACTGTTGATTCTTCAGAAGTATTTACATCTGGTGAATCTAAGGTAATAAATATTGATGGTGTAGATTATACTGTTACAAATAAAATAGGTACTGATAATACATTTACTTATTCCAAAAATACAGATACAGGTGTAATAACAATAACTTCAAATGATTTTGAAATAGTTGCTCAAACAGATGTATCTCATAATGTTGTAATTGAAGGCAATAATAATAAATTTGTTGGTGGAAATAATTCTGACACAATAAGTATAAGTGGTGCAAATAATATTATAAATGCTGCAGATGGCGATGATTCATTAGTGATTTTAAGCGGTGATGGAAATGTAATCAGCGGAGGAGTGGGCAATGATACAATAACCTCATCTTCTGGAGGCACATTAAATGGAGATGATGGAGATGATGTAATAACTGTTTCAAACGGAAGCGCAGTTATTAATGGTGGAAATGGGGCTGATAGTATAAAATTAACTGGTGGTACTAATCATACTGTTAATGGTGGGTTAGGAAATGATACTATTTCATCAACTGTTGGCGGAAATATTATTGGTGGTGGAGATAATGATGTAATTAATGTTACAGGTAGTAGTGCAAGCATAACTTTTTCTGCTAATCAGACTCAATCAGTTAATATAGATGGTATTAACTATAATGTAACCAATAATAATAACGTTGAGACTGTATTTACATATTCAAAGAATGCTTCTGGATATTTGTTATTTGACTCAAGTGGTTTTTCTATTGTTGGTCAAGCTGATGTAGCTCATAAAGTAGAGATATCAGGTTCTAATATTTCATTTACTGGTGGTAATTTATCTAATAATATTAACGTAACTGGTGGTGCAAATAATATCATCATAGGTGGTAATGCTGCTGATAATATAAATTTATCGGGTGGTAGTAATCACACAGTAAATGCTGGTGGTGGTAATGATACAATTACCTCAAGTGTTGGTGGTAATTTAAATGGTGAAGCTGGAGATGATACATTTAATATTAGTGGAATAGAAGCTAATATTAATGGTGGTACTGGTAATAATACAATTAATATGACCGGATTAAACGGTAGTTTTTCATTTGAAGCTAATTCTACACAAACAATTAATATTGATGGCGTAAAATATGCAGTTACCAATAAGAGCAATAATACATCTGTTTTTGAATATACCAAAAATGCTGATGGAAAGATAATATTTAACTCAGACAATTTTGCAATCGTTGCGCAAAGTGATAAAAAGCATAATGTTGAGATTTCAGGTTCTAATATAACATTTACCGGAGGTAATTTAGGAGATTCTATTACTGTTTCAGGTGGTAGTAACAATGTTATTAATGGTGGAACAGCTGCTGATGTTATAAATGTAACCGGAGGAAGCGGACATACTATAACTGCTGGGGCTGGCAATGATACGATTACATCTAATGTTGGAGGTGTTATAAATGGTTCTGCCGGTAATGATGTAATTACTGTAACAGGTGGCACAGCAACAGTAAACGGTGGAGATGATAATGATAGTATTACATTATCAGGCGGAAGTAATCACACCGTAAATGCAGGAAATGGCAATGACACAATAACTTCAAGTGTTGGTGGCAATTTAAATGGTGAAGTTGGAGATGACGTAATAAATGTTACAGGTGGAAGTGCATCTGTAAATGGAGGAACAGGCAATAATACAATCAATGTAACAGGTGGTACGTTAAGTATTACATTCGCAGGAAGTAGTACTCAAACAATAGATATTGAAGGCGTAAAATATACAGTAACAAATAAAAATACCTCAAATAATACATTTACATATACAAAAGGCCCAGATGGAAAAATAACATTTGATTCAAGCAATTTCACAATAGTTGGTCAATCAGATGTAAAACATAATATCGAAATAACTGGTTCAAATATTACATATACTGGTGGTAATCAAGGAGACACAATATTAGTATCAGGCGGTAGTAACAATGTAATCAATGGTGGAACTGCAGCTGATAGTATAAGTGTAACCGGAGGAAGTAATCACACAGTAAATGCAGGAGCAGGCAATGACACAATTACATCAAGTGTTGGTGGAAAATTAAATGGTAGCACTGGCAACGATGTAATCAATGTAACAAATGGCACTGCCACAGTAAATGGCGGAGATGATAATGATAGTATTACATTATCAGGCGGAAGTAATCACACCGTAAATGCAGGAAATGGCAATGACACAATAACTTCAAGTGTTGGTGGCAATTTAAATGGTGAAGTTGGAGATGACGTAATAAATGTTACAGGTGGAAGTGCATCTGTAAATGGAGGAACAGGCAATAATACAATCAATGTAACAGGTGGTACGTTAAGTATTACATTCGCAGGAAGTAGTACTCAAACAATAGATATTGAAGGCGTAAAATATACAGTAACAAATAAAAATACCTCAAATAATACATTTACATATACAAAAGGCCCAGATGGAAAAATAACATTTGATTCAAGCAATTTCACAATAGTTGGTCAATCAGATGTAAAACATAATATCGAAATAACCGGTTCAAATATTACATATACAGGTGGTAACCAAGGAGATACAATATTAGTATCAGGCGGAAGTAATAACGTAATTAATGGCGGAACTGCAGCTGATAGTATAAGTGTAACCGGTGGAAGTAATCACACAGTAAACGCAGGAGCAGGCAATGATACAATTACATCAAGTGTGGGTGGAAAATTAAATGGTAGTACTGGCGATGATGTAATAAATGTAACAGGCGGAACTGCAACAGTAACAGGTGGTGACGGTAATGACAATATTAATTTGTCAGGCGGCAGTGGTCACACAGTAAGTGCTGGAAATGGATTAGATACAATAACTTCAAGTGTTGGCGGAACTTTAAATGGTGATGCTGGTAACGATGTAATCAATGTAACAAATGGCACTGCCACAGTAAATGGCGGAGATGATAATGATAGTATTACATTATCAGGCGGAAGTAATCACACCGTAAATGC
>CALUUV010000063.1 GCA_944324055.1 Candidatus Gastranaerophilales bacterium
ATAAAAACTTTTATCCATAATTAATTATTTATAACAATTAATCCTACTAACATACCTATAATAACAAAGAAAGCTGGAAGTTTGCTTCTATACATAAGTATTGATTGTGGTAATATTTCACCAAAAGTAACGTATAGCATTGCTCCACTTGCAAAACTTAAGCTTAATGCAAGTCCTAATGAGCCAATATCTCCAATAAAGTAACCAATTAAAGCTCCAATAATAGTTGGTGCTCCACTAAGAGCAGTAATAAGTATTGCTTTTCTTCTTTTTACCCCACCATTAATTAATGGTACAGATATTGCCATTCCTTCAGGAATGTTGTGCAGACCGATTAGTACAGCAAGAACAAGTGCTGAACCTTCCATAAGTCCGTTACTATTTGCAAAAGATGCTCCGATAGTCATCCCTTCTGGTAAGTTATGTAAGGCAATTGCAGATGCCATAATAAGTCCTGCAATAAATAATGATAGTTTTGTATCTCTTTTTCGCATATGGACAGATAAGTGGTTACTGTGAATGATTTCATCTAGGTCGTCAGCTGTTGCAGGGTGATTTTTCCCAATATGTCTAACTTCGTGATTTGTAACTCTATCAATATACAAGTTAAGTAAGTAAACCATTGCAACGCCAAAACAAATACCTAAAGATATAATATAAATACTTGTATTTGTCCCAATAGCACTTTCTATTAAGTCAAAACAAACGATAGATGTCATTACACCGCCAGCAAAACTTAATAAAAGACTTACAGTTCTTTTGGAGTCTCTTTTGAATAGAGCTCCTATAATACCACCTAATCCAGTTCCACCGATACCTGCTAATGCAGTTGCTTTTATAAGTAATAAAATTTGTTCCATATTATTATGCCTTTAAGAGTTTATTATTAATAACCAAAATAACTTTATCACTTATATGATAACAATTCAATTGTTATAAATTTTTATGTTATTATTTTCAAAAAAGAGGTGTTTCATGACTGAGAAAGAAAAAATGATTAATGGTGAAAAATATTATCCAATGGATAAATCATTGGAACAAGATCGATTTTTGGCTAAGTCTTTGTGCATGGAATATAATGCGTTATACCCAGATCAAATAGAAAAGAAAAATGAGATATTAACCAGATTAGTTGGTAAAAGAGGTAAAAATTTAACAATTGAACCTAATTTTTTCTGTGACTATGGATATAATTTAGAGTTTGGTGAAACTGTATATATAAATCATAATTCGGTATTTTTAGATTGTGCAAAAATAATATTTGGTGATAATGTTTTTGTTGGACCTAATTGTGGTTTTTATACTGCAATTCATCCTATTAATGCTAAAGAAAGAAATACTTGGATAGAATCTGCAAAACCTATTAATATAGGAAATAATGTTTGGATTGGTGGTAATGTTGTAATTCTTCCTGGAGTTACAATTGGAGATAATTCAGTAATAGGTGCTGGTAGTGTTGTAACAAAAGATATTCCGTCAGATGTTGTTGCAGTTGGTAATCCTTGTAAACCTATTAAGCAGATAGATAATAAATAAGGTGTTCCATTTGTTTGTTTCGTACATTTTTAATAAATGAACCTTCTATTTTTGCACCTAATTTTTCTGCAACTTTTATAGAATTTGTGTTCATTGGACGAATTTCAAAAATTACGTGATTTACTTTTAATTGTTTAAAGGCGTATTCTGATAATTTTTTTGCACCTTCAAGGGCAAAACCTTGTTTCCAATATTTATGTTTTAGAATATATCCAATTTCTATATGTTCAATTCCATTTATTTTATCGGGTATAATTGCAAGTTGTCCAACAATATCATTATTTGACTTATTTATAGCTAAGAAATACCCCATATTATACTTTTCATATCTTTCTATATTTTTAGATATCCATTCATTTACATCTTCATTCGAAAAATTGTATTCCCAAGCATACATAACTCTTTTGTCTTGTAGCATTTCTGCAATATCATCAAAGTCATTAAAAGTCATTTTTCTTAGATATAGTCTCTTTGTTTCTAAAAAATAATTAGTCATACTATTTTTATATCATAAATTTAGTATTAAAATATATTTATGGGTATAACTATATTAGATAAATTAGCAAAGTCAGAATTTAGAAGCCGTTTTAAATTATCAGTAAAGGATAAAGATTATGTTAAAACGAAAGGTTTTGACGTAATAAAAAAACATGCAGAGGATTTTATCGCAAAACGAATTGCTCCTGCGTTTATAAAAAATGATGGCAAGCAAACACCAATGCGAAATCATCCTGTATTTGTAGCACAACATGCAACAGCTTGTTGTTGCCGTAAGTGTGTAGAAAAATGGCACGGTTTTAAAAAAGGAGTTGAGTTGACTAAATCTCAACAAGAATATCTTGTTGAAATTATTATGGAGTGGATAAAACAACAATGTCGAGATATATAGCAATAACAGATATTCATGGAGAACTAAATAAATTAGAAAGTTTATTATCTAAAATAGAAACAAAACCTGATGACATTTTTGTTTTTATGGGTGATTATATTGATAGAGGACCGAATTCAAAAGGGGTTATAGATAGAGTAATCAAGCAATCAGAAACTCATAAATGTATTTATTTAATGGGGTCTCATGAATATGCCTTTTTACATACTGATGATGAGTATTTTAATTATTTGTTTCAAAATTATGGCGGGCCTCAAACGGTAAAAAGCTATGGCAGCTTTGAAAATATTTATAAAACTCATAAAGAATTTTTTAATAGTTTAAAGTTTTATTATTTAACTGATAAATATTTGTTTGTTCATGCCGGTATTGATCCTAGTTTACCATTAGAGGAGCAATCAGAAAGAGATTTGGTTTATATAAGAGGTAAATTTATTTATTCTAAACATAACCTTCCTCAAAAGATAATTTTTGGTCATACGGATTTTGATACTCCTTATATTGATGAAGGTAAGATTGGTATTGACTTAGGATGTGGTAAATATAAAGATGCGCATTTATGTGGTTTGATACTTAATGAAGATGGTTCTGAAGAATTTGTTTATTCATAGGATAAGTAAATAAAAAAGCTCGTATTTCTTATACGAGCTTTTTTGTTGAATTTAGAATAATTTTAGATAAAAGCTTTATGATAAATCTTTTTACCTTTTTTGATTTTAATACCAGCTTCTAAATCTTGTTTAGATAATTTATAATCAATTCCTGGTACCTTATTTTCATTTATGCTAACGCCGTTTTGCTGAATTAATCTTTTAGCTTCACCCTTACTAGAGCATAAACCGCATTGAACTAAGACGTCAGTAAATAATATATCATCACCTTCCATTTCGATTTTAGTTGATGGCATATTTGAATCATCTCCACCTGAAACGAATAATGCTCTTGCAGAGTTTTGAGCAATAGTTGCTTCTTCTTCACCATGAATCATTTTAGTAAGTTCAAATGCTAAGATTTCTTTTGCTTTATTTAAATCGGCACCTTCCCATTTAGCCATTTCTTCAATTTGTTCAAGAGGAATAAATGTTAATAGTTTAAGACATTTTATAACATCAGCATCTTCAACATTTCTCCAATATTGATAGAAATCATAAACAGAGGTTTTATTTTTATCTAACCAAACAGCACCAGAAGCTGTTTTACCCATTTTCTTACCTTGAGAATTCATTAACAAGGTAATAGTCATAGAATGAGCATCTCTGCCAGTTTTCTTTCTAATTAAATCACTACCAGCAAGCATATTTGACCATTGGTCATCTCCACCGAATTGTAAATTACAATCATAATGAGAGTTTAGATAATAAAAATCATATGCTTGCATAATCATATAATTAAATTCTAGGAAACTTAAACCTTTTTCCATTCTTTGTTTATAGCATTCAGCTCTAAGCATATTATTAACAGAGAAGCAAGCTCCAACTTCTCTTAATAGTTCAATATAATTAAGGTTTAATAGCCAATCAGCGTTATTAACCATAATCGCTTTACCTTCTCCAAATTCAATAAATTTTTCCATTTGTTTTTTGAAGCATTCGCAGTTATGGTCAATTGTTTCTTTGGTCATCATAGAACGCATATCAGTTCTACCAGAAGGGTCTCCAATATGTCCTGTACCACCACCTATTAAAACAACAGGAGTGTTATTAGCCATTTGTAGTCTTTTCATCAAACAAAGAGCCATAAAGTGACCAACGTGTAAAGAATCAGCTGTTGGATCAAATCCTATATAAAACTTTGCTTTTCCAGCATTAATTAAGTTCTTTACTTCTTCTTCATTTGTAATTTGAGCAATTAATCCTCTAGCTTGTAGTTCTTCGTATATATTCATAACTTCTCCTTTTAAGTTTATTATACATAAAAGGAAAAATTATTTGTATAATAGAAATTATTATTCAATGAATCCAATTACTTTAGAATGTCCATTTTTATCTATTTTAACTTTAACAAATGTTCCGTATCGTAGATTACTTTCAATGTCTTTTCCTGTTGATTCTTTTACATAATAACTTTCTATTCCAAAAACTATATAATTTGTGTTGTATCCTGCAATCTTACCTTTCAAATATAGTGATTTTTTAGGAGGGGTATTTAAAATGCTATCTACACTCGCAATATTATATTTATCAAGTTTTAATTTTACATATACTGTTTTATTTTTTTCAAAATGATATTTATTATTGTCAAATCTAGCAATGTCGTAACTCAAATTAACGTAGTCACCCATAAATAAATCTCTAGGATCTACAGGAATTGTTTTTAATAAAACTTCTTTGCCATTATGTAGTGTATATTCTTGAGAATATATAAATCCAATAATGATAAGTGCCCAAATTGCCATTATTATTAATACTATTTTTTTCATTATTAAAAGTCCTTTTTATTAATTTGTTTTTTCTTTTTTTCTAAATAAAAACCTAATGAAAGAAGAAGTAAACCTCCTAAGATAAAGAAAAGAGCTTTATCCATGAAACTCCAGCCCCATCTGCAGTAATTTGTTATTATATAAATCAATAATAGAAAGTTGGTTGTTCCTATAATTTTCTCATTTTCAAATTTATATCCGTAGTTAAAGCCAAAAGAAATAATTAATAATAACCCAATATTTGCAAGTATTGTAACTAAAGTAGGGTTAACATTAATGGTGTTTAAAATTAATAATACGAATATTAACAAACTCAATAAAAAACTAGTTTCAAGTTTTAGTAATGTTTCCTTTTTTTTATGAAAAATATAAATAATTAGATTTAAAATAATTAAAAATATTGTTGGAATAATATAAAAAGCCGATGTTAAATAATAGGTTTGTTCAACAGAGCAGGTTAATATTAATATTGTTATAAATATAGGAATAGACCCTATAACTTTATATATTATTGAAAACTGGTTGAATTTGTCTTTTATAAGTGGAATATTACCTAATGTATAAAGCCCAGTTCCAAGAATTAATGGAATATAAATTGTCCAAACTTCTGCGTGGTCAATGTCTAGTTCCATATAGTAGAAACAATAACCTATTATAAATAGTATTACCGAGATAATATTTATCACATTATTTTTGAAAATATAAGCTAATGGTAAAATACTTAATAACCACAAAAACATTAAGGATGAATTATTTGCATTAATATTATATATTTGTCCAATTAGAGCATATAACCCACCAATAAGTAATGATGATAGGATAAATAGAGCATTTCCAAGTTTTGGTAGCTTTTTGTTTTCATATGCAAGTTTATATCCTCCCCACATAGAAGAAAAAGTTGCTAAAACCATTAGTAAAATTTTTATTAAGTCTATAGAATTCAATAATTGTAATATCCAATCATTTGAACTAATAAAAGTTAATATCCCAATCCCAAGAAAAATTACTGCAATTGTATATATTGTTATGTTTGTTCTTGTTTTTCTTAATTGTTCTTTATCTTTTTTTATATCTTCAAGTAAGATGTTAGCAGTATTTTTGTCAATGATACCATTATTAAGCCATTTTTCTATTTTCTTTTCCATTAATTACCTCACATATTTATATTTATTTTAACACGTAATAATATTAATTTTATGTATTATAAACAATGACTTAAATGTATATGTATTATTTTAAATTATTCTATAAACCCAACGGAGAAGGCGGGATTTGAACCCGCGGAGGAATTTCTCCCTCACAAATTTTCGAGATTTGCACCTTAAACCACTCGGACACTTCTCCATTATTCTAATAATGCATCAATTATTTTTATATGTTTATTCCAATCTTTTTCATCCAATTTAAAATATACAAGTTGGTTTGGATACTTATATTGATGTTCTTTAAATTCTTTTAAACATTCTTTATTACAATAGGAAATTTTTTCAGTATGTAATGCTTCAACATCTCTTACAATGTTAAAAATATCTGCACCTCCGATTTTAACTTCTTTATTAGGTTGTGCCTCTGGTAAATAAATATCTTTTATCGTTGATAAAAACAGAAAACGATATTTAAGATTAGGGTTATATAATCTTTTATCCATTATGTCTGTATTTAATACAAAAGCTCTTTTGCAGCCTTCATTTACAATATCTTCTATTTTAAACATTGCAGATTTTGTACAGGTTTCATCATATCTGAATACGGTTCCATATTTTGATAGTGATTTATTATTTTCAGAATCAAAAATATATAAATCATAGTTTAAGTCTTTAGATAAAATATGTAAGACTTTATTTATTGTTTTTTGCCATTTTTTTACTGATTTTTTATGACTACCTGTAAAAATTATAACTTTTTCTTTTGAATATTTTTTTCTCAAGTATTTTATAGGGTTGTTGCCTTCAAAAAACATTTATTAATCTCCAATTGATTTAATCATTATATTATAATTTTTTGTTTATGTTAATATTTAACTATGATTAAACCAGAATTATTAATGCCAGCAGGCAACTTAGAAAAATTAGAATATGCTATTCGTTATGGCGCAGACGCTGTTTATTTAGGGGTTGTTGATTTTAGCCTTAGAGCTATGCGAAAAGGTGAACTTATTACGATGGATAACCTAAAGCAGGCTATTGATTTAGCTCATTCTTTAGGTAAAAAAGCATATTTAACTTTAAACATTTTTGCTTTTAACAGAGATATTAAGCTTTTAGAATCTTGTATGGATAGAATTAAAGATTCAAATCCGGATGCTTTAATTATAAGTGATATTGGAATTATGCGTATTGCTCAAAGATATATGCCTAATACTCCAATACACGTTAGTACGCAAACAAATACTTTAAACTATGAAGCTGTAAAATTCTGGCAAGATTTAGGAGCTACTCGTTCTATTTTAGCAAGAGAATTACCAATAAAAGATGTTGCTGAAATTAAAGAAAAAGTTCCTAATATGGAATTAGAGGTTTTTGTACACGGTGCTCAATGTGTTTCTTTCTCAGGTCGTTGTTTAATAAGTGACTATATGACAAATGGTGAAAGAGAAGCAAATCAAGGTAATTGTTGTCAACCTTGTCGTTGGAGTTACAAGCTAGTTGAAGAAACTAGACCTGGTCAATATTATGAAATTGAACAAAATGAACGTGGAACTCATATTATGAGTACTAAAGATTTATGTTTGGTTAAACATTTAGGTAAACTAATTGATGCAGGTGTTGATTCTTTAAAAGTTGAAGGAAGAACAAAGAGTCTTTATTATGTTTCAGCAGTTGCAAAAGCATATAGAGAAGCTATTGATACAGTGTTTGAAAATAGAGATGCAGATTTGTCTCAATATTATGACGAGTTATTAAAAGTTGGAAATAGAGGATATACAACAGGTTTCTATTTAGGTGATGGTGAATATCCTGCCGATGGCTATAGTTATAATATTTCAAAAGGTTTGGCTGGAGCTGATTTCTTGTGTGAAGTGTGGGATAAATCAGAAGATATTTATAAAGTAAAAGTTAAAAATAAGTTCTATGTAAATACAGATATAGAAGTTATTTCTCCATCTGAAAAATTTGTTACACAAGCAATTGAGATTAAAAATAATGAAGGTGAGTTATTAGAATTTGCAAATACTAATGATGAGCTATTTATTAAATTTAGAGATGAAATAAAAGATTATAAATATGCAATTGTAAGAACAGTGGGAATTAAAAATAATGATAATTAAACCTGATTATAACTTAAAGTGTGTATATGATATAGATTTGGATGAACTTTTAAATCAAGGTATAAAAGTTATAATGTTTGATTTAGATAGTACGATTATGATATCAAAATCAGGTTGTTATCGTCCTGAAACAGAGGAATGGTTAAAAGAGGTTCAAGAAAAATTTACAATAGCAGTTATTTCAAATAACAAATCTGAGGATTATATCAATAAGGTAAAAGACATTTCTGATTTTGATGTAATCGGTCATGCTTCAAAACCAAATCCAAAGAAAATGAAAAAATATCTAGAAAATTTAGGTGTTTCTCCTAAGGAAGCTGTAATGGTAGGAGATAGACCTTTAACAGATATAGTTGCTGGAAAATTATTAGGATGTAAAACTATTCTTGTTGATTCAATAAATGCCGAAAATGAAAATATACCTACCCGTTGTGTTCGTTGGTTAGAACGTAGAGTAATAAGATAATTTTTTAATAAAAAAAAGAGACGATAACGTCTCTTGGAATTAAGAATAGCTGGAAGTATGAAAAAGATTTAATGATTATATTTAACAAAAAACTCAATATTTTGAATATTACCCGATTCACTAATCTTTTATTTTAGTTGGGCTAGCCTATATAGATTTGTTAAAAATTTGCCCTAATTTGTTTTATTGTTACGATAGTAATATGGCTAAGGTTTTACTTGTATCAGAAAATAAAAATTATGAAAAAGAAATTAAAACAATTCTTGCTGGTCATGAGTTGATAACCAGTTGTGATGAAGTTTTAATTATTGATGTATTAAAGGTTGAAAACCCTGATATCGTAATATTTGATTGTGATATTGAGTCTGTTGATTTCAAGTATTTATATCGCCAAATTAAAGAGTTTAATGTTATAACAATTTTAATATTAAATGATAAAGTTGTAACAAAAGATATCTTAAACCATGCAAATATGTTTATATCTGCACCGTTTTCACCAACTGTTTTAAAAGCATCAATAAATTCTTGTATAAAAACTAAAAAATCACTTGTAAAATTAGCTAAATCAAATAAAGAACTTGCAAGTAGTTTATATCAATTAAATGTTCTTTATACTACAACATCTCAGTTATCGGGTAGTTTGGATAAGGAACAGTTAATATCAATTATGAATGATGGTATAGAAAAATCATTAAATTATAATTTATTATGTACTCTCACATTTAAAACTCCAACAGAGCCAGTTTTATTAATTGATTCTACATATAATCCTTCAGAAAGATTGGTTGAATCTTTAAAGTTGAGAGCTGTAATGAATTATAAGTCTCGAAATTTCTCGAACAATTTTGATATAAATATAAACGATATAATTGTTGAAAAGAAAGTAAAATATGCAATTGCAGATTATGATTTTGAAGTATTAAATTTCGATAATCTATTATCTTTTATAGATGTAAATGATGAATGCCATGGTTTTACTGAAATATTTAGAGAGACAGATTTTACATTAGAAGATTCTACATGTTTTCAAACAATCGTTCAACAAGTTTCTTTGCCTTTAAAGAGTGCAATTTTGTATCAAGAAATTAATGATACAAATAAAAAATTAGCAAAATTAGAAAGGTTAAAATCTGATTTCATATCAATTGTTTCTCATGAGTTGAGAACACCATTAACAACAATTAAAAACTCATTAGATATTGTAACTAGTGGTAAAACAGGTGATTTATCAGAAAATGCTAATAAATTTTTAGATATGGCAAAAAGAAATGTTGTAAGATTATCTGGGATTATTAATGATTTGCTTGATATTTCAAAAATCGAAGCTGGTAAATTAGACTTTAAATATACAAGTGCAAGTATTTTACCTGTTATTGAATATGTTAAAAATAATCTTCAAGGTGTTGCAAAAGAGAAAGATATTCAGATAGATTGTGAGTCTGATAATAGTGATGTTGCTATTTATGCTGATACAAACCGTTTAGAACAAGTTTTAACTAATTTAGTTTCTAATGCAATAAAATTTACTCCAGCAAATGGCAAAATAAAAATTAGTTCAAAACTTATCAATGCAAAAGATATATCTGTTGAAGAATGTTTTAAAGAAGATATTGAAAAATTGGAAGGTGATTATGTTCAAGTTTGTGTATCTGATCAGGGAATAGGTATTGAACATGAGAATCTAAAACAAGTTTTTGATAAGTTCCAACAAATAGAAAATTCTCTATCTCGAAAAGTAGGAGGTTCTGGTTTGGGCCTTGCAATAGCTAAACAATTGATAGAATCACATAATGGAGCAATATGGTGTGACAGTATAGTTAATAAAGGCTCTAATTTCTATTTTGTAATTCCTGTTATGTCAGATAAAACAAAATTTTTATTAACTAAAAAGCAGCTTATGCAAAAGGCTAGAGAAAAGAATTCTACATTATTATCAATAAACATGAAAGCTCATCAGGATATAATTAATAGTTTATTAAATGATGAAAAAATTTTTAATGAAGCGTATTTGATGAATTCTTTTATAGAAACAAAAGATGAAAATAGCATATTAACATTAGCAATAGTTGATGGAAATAAGACATTTGCTGAGTTTTTGCAGAAACGAATAAATGATGTAATGAGTCAAAAATCAGAAAAGTACAAAAATTGTGATATAATGTACTCATATGTTGTAGAAGGAGTATCCGATGAAAAAAATTCTTATAGTAGATGATGAAC
>CALUUV010000064.1 GCA_944324055.1 Candidatus Gastranaerophilales bacterium
AAAGAGTTTATCCTTCACGATTTAGAGAACGTAAAAGAAGCTCTTAATAGTTCATCAGAACTTGTTAATCTGATGAAAACTCCAGGAATATCAAAAGCAGATAAACAAAATGTTATATCAAAGATTTTTGGTGGAAAAATCCACAAAATAACTCTTAATTTTCTATTATATTTAATTGAAAAAGATAGATTTAATATAGTAGAAAGCATTTTAGCAGAATTTCAAGCAGAACTAGATAAAGAAAATAATTTCGTTCAAATAGAAATCGTTTCTGCAATCAACCTAGATGATAATATGAAAGAAAATATCAAAAACAGATTATCAGGTAAACTTCAAAAACAAGTTACAGTTGATTGGTCTGTAAATCCTGAAATAATTGCAGGACTTGTATTTATCGTAGGTGATAGCATTATTGATACAAGCTTGAAATCAAAATTACAAATGATAGGTAGAAATATTATTAAATAAAGAGGGAAAACTATGGCAGTTATTAATCCTGATGAAATTAGTTCGATTATAAAAGAAAATATTCAGAACTATGAATCAAAAACAGAAATATCAAACGTTGGAAGCGTTTTAGAAGTAGGTGATGGTATTGCCAGAATCTATGGATTAAGAAACGTTATGTCAAACGAACTTGTAGAGTTTGAAGATGGCAAAGGAACACTTGGTATTACATTAAACTTAGAAGAAGACAACGTTGGGGTTGTAATTTTAGGTGAATATACTCACATTAAAGAAGGTATGACAGTAAAAACAACAGGAAGAATCGCATCAGTTCCAGTTGGTGATAGCTTAATTGGTCGTATCATCAGCCCAACAGGAAAACCATTAGATGGTAAAGGTGATATTCAATATGACAAAACACGTCCAGTTGAAAGAATTGCACCTGGTATTGTTGCAAGAAAATCAGTTCACCAACCTCTACAAACAGGTCTAACTGCTATTGATGCTTTAACACCTATCGGTCGTGGTCAACGTGAGTTAATCATTGGTGACAGACAAACAGGTAAGACAGCTATTGCGATAGATACAATTATTAACCAAAAAGGTCAAGATGTAATTTGTATCTATGTTGCAATTGGTCAAAAAGCTTCAACAGTTGCTCAATTAGCAAAAACTCTAGAAAATCATGGAGCAATGGAATATTCAATTATCGTTTCAGCAACAGCAAACGAACCAGCTCCACTTCAATATATTGCACCATTTGCAGGTGTTGCAATTGCAGAAGAATTTATGGAACAAGGTAAACACGTTCTTATTATTTATGATGATTTGACTAAACAAGCTCAAGCATATCGTGCAATGAGTTTGTTATTGAGAAGACCACCTGGACGTGAAGCATATCCTGGTGATGTATTCTACTTACACTCAAGATTATTAGAAAGAGCTGTAAAACTTTCTGATGAATTAGGCGGCGGTAGTATTACTGCACTTCCTATCATTGAAACACAAGCAGGTGACGTTTCTGCATATATTCCAACAAACGTTATCTCAATTACAGACGGTCAAATTTTCCTTGAATCATCATTATTTAACGCAGGTATAAGACCAGCTATTAACGCAGGTATTTCAGTATCTCGTGTTGGTGGTGCTGCTCAAACTAAAGCGATTAAAAAGGTTGCAGGGAAATTAAGACTTGACCTTGCTCAATTCAGAGAATTAGAAGCATTCGCTCAGTTCGCATCAGACTTAGATGCAACAACTAAAAAACAACTTCTTAAAGGTCAAAAACTTACAGAAGTTCTTAAACAAGCTCAATACAAACCTTTATCAGTTGCAAACCAAGTATCAATCTTATTTGCAGCTAACGAAGGATATCTTGATGATGTTGAAAACAAAGATATTCAATCATTCAAAGAAGGTTGGTTTGAATTCTTTAATACAAAACTTCCAGAATTAGCTCAAAGATTAAACGAAGGTTCAAATCTTGAAGATGCTGATATGGAAGCTCTAAGAAAAGAACTTGATAACTACAAAGCTAGTTTATAATTTATATTCAGGCGAGATATAATTCTCGCCTGATATTAATAAATCAAAGGAAAAATTATGGCAAATTTAAAAGATATTAAAAGTAGAATAAGTAGTGTTGAAAATACTAAAAAAATTACAAGAGCAATGAAAATGGTTGCCGCAGCAAAGGTTAAAAAAGCTGAATCATCAGTAAAAGCAGCACGACCATTTGCGACAGAATTGTTATCACTTTTCAGAAAAATGCTTTCTGCAGTTAATGAAATTTCTCAATCAGGAGAAAAAATAGAAGATAGCCTTAATAATTACTTTGGTTTGTTAACAAAAAGAGAAATAAATACAGTAGGTTTAGTTCTTATATCTTCAAATAAAGGTCTTGCAGGTGCGTATAATGCCAATGTTGTAAGAGCTATTTTGAAAAAAATACAATCATATAAAGATGAAGGTAAAGATGTAGTTCTTTATATTGTTGGACAAAAAGGTATATCAGCATTCAAACATAAAAACGATGGTATAGAAGTTGCTAAAACATATTTGGCAATTGCAAATGACCCAACTCCATCAGGTGCTCATATGATTGCTGAAGATTTAGCAGAAGATTTTATCAACAAAAAAATTGATAAAATTGAAATTATCACAACAAGATTTAATAATATGATGTCATATTCTGTTCAAGATTGGACAGTTTTACCTGTAAAATTAGAAGAAGAAACAGAAAAAACAGGTGAACCAGATCCATTAATGGAATTTATTCCATCAACAGACAGTATTCTTAAAAAACTTGTACCGATGTATATTACAAATTCAATTTACCAAGCACTATTAGAAGCAAATGCAAGTGAATTAGCATCAAGAATGACAGCTATGTCAGCAGCTTCAAATAACGCAGAAGAAATGATTGCTAATTTAACAGTTAATTATAACAAAGCTCGTCAAGGTGCAATTACTCAAGAACTTATTGAAATCGTATCAGGTGCAAACGCCCAGGGGTAAATGTATAGGGCTAGGGGTAAATGCTAAGAGGTATGAGTAAAATTAATAAGTTTTAAATGTAAGATACAACAAAAGTTTCTTAACCCTTTTTCGTCCCTTTACCTTTTGTAATAATCAAACATGTAAGAGTTTTTTTTAGTAAAATAGGGATATGATAAAACGATTAAAAAATAAAGTAATAGTTTCTTGTCAGGCAATGCCAAGTGAGCCGTTATACAAAGAAGAATGTATGACTGCAATGATGAAATCAGTATTGAATGGTGGCGCTCAAGGGCTAAGAGTTGCAGGGGTAAGAGACGTAAAGATAGCTAAAGCTATATCAGATGTTCCTGTAATAGGTTTAACAAAGCCTGATGTTATTCCAAAGAATTGGAAGGAAATAGTTTATATAACACCAACTTTGAAAGATGTTATTGATTTAATCCAAGCAGGTGCAGATATTGTAGCATTTGATGGAACATCAAGACCTCGTCCTAAATGTACATTGGAAGAAATTATTAAATACATAAAAATTAATCGTAGAAAATCAATGGCTGATATTTCTACATTGGAAGAAGGCATTAATTGTGCAAAATTGGGAGTAGATGTATTATCTACAACGTTATCAGGTTATACAACTCAATCTCCAATAGAGGGAGATGGTCCTGATTTTAAATTATTAGAGGCATTAGTAAAAGAAACAGATAAGCCTGTAATATTAGAGGGTAGAATATGGGAGCCTGAACAAATTAATAAAGCATTTGAGTTAGGAGCTCATGCTGTTGTGATAGGTTCTGCAATTACACGACCTCAGTTGATTACAAAGCGTTTTATCAACGGAGTAGAAGAAAAATATAGGGTATAAAATGGACGAAGAATTGTTATCAACAGAAGAAGAATATGTTGAGGAAGAAGAAACATTATATCCAAAATTTGCTTTAACAGATGAAAATGGCAATCCAATTCGTGATGCACGTTTTTATCCGTTTGTAAGCCGTGTAATTTCTGCAGCAAATAGAGAGATTGCATCAAAATATAAATATCATCATTTTGAATAAAGGGATTTAATCAATGAAAAAAGCATTAACATTTGATATTGGTGGGACAAAAATATATCACACAATAGTAGATGAGAATGGTCAAATTGTAGGTGAAGTAGAAAAACATTCAACACCAAAGACTTTGGAAGAGATACAGGCTATTGTATTGTCAGCTGTAAAAAAATATGAGAATGAAGTTGATACAATAGGTATTTCAACTGCAGGTGCAGTAAATAATGAGAACACAAGAGTAATAAGTTCAACAGGGAATTTAGCAAAAAATTATCGAGATTTTGATTTTGCATCAATAAGTCACTTACCAGTGTTTGTAGAAAATGATGCAAATTGTGCGGCATGGGCAGAGCATGAAATTGGTGCTTCAAAGGGTTGTGCATATTCTGTAATGTTAACATTGGGAACAGGTGTTGGCGGCGGAATTATAATCGATAACAAATTATTAAAAGGTAAATCAGGCGCAGCAGGAGAAATGCATTTCAAGATGTATCCTGATAAACGTCGTAAATGTACATGCGGTAGTTATGATTGTTTTGAAGCTTATGCATCAGGAACAGGTTTAAAGAAAACTGCAGAAGAAATGACAGGAAACCCTGATATAACAACTTATGATGTGGTTGAAGGTGTAGAAAAAGGTAACGAATTAATGAAAGAAATTTTATCTACATGGCAGAATCATATCAAAATTGGAATAGTCGGACTGGCTAATTTATTTGATCCCGATTGTGTAGTATTATCAGGATCAATGGCACAGTTTGTGGATACAGACCAAGTCGAAAAAGAAGTAAATAGTGAGATTGTAACAACAGCAACGACTGTAAGACTCGCAACAGCTGGAAACTATTCAGGCATGATAGGAGCAGGATTACTAGCTTTAAAGGCATTAGAGGTTAGTAATGGGTAAAGCTAAAAAACGAAGTCTTGCACTTGGGGTTAAAAACAAGATATCAAATATAACAAGAGAAAGTGCGATCACACGAATAGTCGAAAATATCGAAGAAAAAACTGAGGCCATTGAGTTAATTACACTATTTGGAGTTTCTGCAGAAGAACTATTGGAAGCAGGGGCTTCATACGAGGACGTTGTGTCCTTCGGGAGAATACTTAAATGATAAAAAAAATACAATTTTGGCTCACAGTTACAAGAAGTTATGCACTTCCTATGTCTATATTGTCATGGTTTGTCGCATTTTGTTATTCAATTACACAATTAGGTAATACAATTTATGGTTTAATCGCATTGTTAGGTATTTGTATTGCTCATTTGGCAGCAAATATGTTAGATGATTATGTCGATTTTAAAACGTTACCTAAGATATATGATGAAGATAACAATTTAAAACTAGAAAATGCTCAGGAAGGCAAATGTAGTTATATATTAAATTCATCCATGACTACAACACAATTGTTGATAATTTCAATTATATTTTTTATGGTTGCTTCATCAATTGGAATTTATTTTGCTATAAAAGTTGGAATTGGTGCAATAATTTTCATGTGTTTAGGCGGGATATTAGCTGTTTTATATCCTTTATTAGGTAGATATAGGTTGTGTGAACTTGCAATTGGCTTAATATATGGCCCTTATATTTTCGGTGGGGTTAATTATGTTATGACAGGTCATTATGATTGGCATACTTTGATTGTTTCAATCCCATCAGCATTAATGACAGTTAATATGCTATATACAGATACTTTACTAGATTATGATTTAGATAAAAAACAAGGTAAAAAGACTTTAGCTAATTATTTTCCAAGCAAGTGGGACAGTTTAAATTTCCAAAAAGTTTTATTAACTTGTGCATATGTTTCTGTTTTGTTTACAGCAATATTTGATATTGCTGATTGGCAAGTATTTTTGACATTTGCAACAATTCCGATGGCTATAAATTTATTAGATTCAATGAAAATTTTTATCATAGATAAACAAGAAATCCCTAATAGAAAGGTTTTCGAAGGATTTATGGAGTATTGGGACGATATAGTAGAAGAAGGCTCTGTAGCATTTATGTTAAGAATGTATCAAGCAAGGAACTTAATGGTGTGTAATTCTTTAATTTTTGGGGTAGTATTGTTATTGTACTCATAAGGAGTAAAAATGCGCGAAGGGATAAAACAAATAGGGAAGAGTAGAATTTATGATATATGTACTTCAATGAATAAGGGGTACATATACGACATGCCAGTAGTACGCTATACTACACCAAGTTATATGACAGCATCAAAAACCCCTTTGATTTTAAATATTTCTGATAAACCGATAAATGAATGGTAATTTTGTTTCGTTTGTTTTAAAATGAAATTGTAAGTTAAGGGTAGGATTATGAAATACTCAAAATATTCAGCCGTAATAGTAGGTAGTGGAATTTCAGGTTTATTTTGTGCGTTAAAGATAGCACAACATATAAAATTACCTGAAGGTTTATTAGTTATAACAAAATCAAATTTTGGTGAAAGTAATTCTCGTTATGCTCAAGGCGGGATTGTTGGTGTAATGAAAAATAATCCCGATGATTCAGTAGAATTACATACACAAGATACAATAAAAGCCGGAGCAGGGTTATCAGAAAAAGAAGTTATTGAATTTATATCAGAAAACTCTGATGAAGTAATTAATGATTTAATAAACTTTGGCGTTGAATTTGATAAAGATGAAAACGGTAATATAGCATATACCCTAGAAGGTGCTCATAGCGTAAGAAGAATATTACATGCCGGTGGAGATGCGACAGGTAGTGTAATAGAAAAGACATTATGTCGCAGAACAAAAGAAAACCCAAATATTGATATATTGGAAGATTCAATAGTAACAGAATTATTAATCAACACTGATAGTGAATGTAAGGGATTGATTACATATAATTCTTTAACTAATGAATATCAAACAATATATTCATCAGCAATCATATTAGCAACAGGTGGTATTGGTCAAATTTATAAATATACAACAAATCCAACAGTTGCAACCGGTGATGGTTTGGCATTGGCTTATAATGCAGGCGCAATATTACAGGATATGGAATTTGTACAATTCCATCCAACAGCTTTATGTATAGAAGGCGCAAGAAAGAGATTTTTGATATCAGAATCAGTTCGAGGCGAAGGTGCAAAACTTGTTGATAAAGACGGAATAGAATTTATGAATGAGTATAGTGACTTAAAAGAATTGGCACCTAGAGATGTTGTTACTCGAGCAATATATGATAGAATGCATAAGACAAATAGTGATAAAGTATTTCTAGATGCAACAGGAATCCCAGCGGATAAATTAGCAAAGAGATTCCCAACGATATCAAAAGTTTGTAAGAAATATGAAATAGATATTTCAACAACGCCAATTCCTGTAGCTCCAGCAGCTCATTATATGATGGGCGGTATAAAAACTAATTTGGAAGGAAGAACATCAATCCGCGGTTTATATGCAATTGGTGAATGTGCATCAACAGGATTACATGGCGCTAATAGATTAGCAAGTAATTCTTTATTAGAATGTGTTGTATCAGCGCATGAATTGGCCAATTATTTATCATTTGTAAACTTAGTACCTCCAAGAAAAATAGATGAAAGTATTAAGAAAACAATAGATAGTTATTCAATTCCAATGAGTGATGAGAATTTTGATGTTGAAAGCTTGAAATTGGAATTGGAAGAAATAATGTGGGAATATGCAGGTATATTAAGATCAGAAGAATCTTTATTAAAAGGTTTAGATTTAATATTTGCATTGAAGAAAAAATTTGATAGAAAAACAAAATGTTTGAATAAATCAGAATATGAATTTAGAAACATGTTAACAGTCGCTCAGTTGATAATCAAATCAGGTCTAAAACGTAGAGAATCACGCGGGGCTCATTACCGTGTAGATTATCCGGAATTATATCCTGAGCCAATCCATAATTGTATGATAAGAGGACAAGGAGAACCTAGTTTTGTTAAATAAATTTTTAATTGAAAAATATGTAAAACAAGCTTTAGAAGAAGATATTGGATTTGAAGATATTACAACAGATAATTTGGTATCAGAAGAAGATAGATTAGTATGCACATTAAATACTCGTGTTGACGGTGTATTTTGTGGAAAAGAGGTTTTTAAAACAGTATTTGAAGTATTAGATAAAGATATTGATATTAAATTCTTCTTCAAAGACGGTGATGAAATTAAAAAAGGTGATAAGATTGCAGAAATAAAAGGATCAGCAAGAGCAATTTTATCAGGAGAAAGAACAGCATTAAATTATATTCAAAGAATGTCAGGTATTGCAACTGAGACAAGAAAATATCAAAATGCTATTGGTGAATATAAAGCAAAAATAGTTGATACAAGAAAAACAACACCTTGTTTTAGAGTATTTGAAAAATATTCAGTAAAAGTAGGTTGTGGTACAGTTCATAGATTTAATTTATCAGATTGTGCAATGTTAAAAGATAACCATGTAAAATTTGCAGGTACTTTGACAAATGCAATAAATATTTTAAAGAAAACAATTTCACACGCTCATAAAATCGAAGTAGAATGTGATACATTATCACAAGTAGAAGAAGCATTAGCTTGTGGTGTTGATATCATAATGCTTGATAATATGACAATTGATGAAATGAAAACAGCAGTTGAAAAAATTAATGGTAGAGCAATAGTCGAAGCAAGCGGTAATGTTAATTTAACAACTCTAAAAGAGATTGCATCAACAGGAGTTGACATAATCTCTTCAAGTGCAATTGTTGCTAAAGCTCCAACATTAGACTTAGGCTTAGATTAAGCTGCTGTATCTAATTTATTTTGCGCGTTATATGCATTCTTTTCTTTATTGTAGTTTGCAGTAGCAACTTGTGTTGCTCTGTTTGGGTCTACTTTGTCAGAAGGAACACCATAACGTTCGTAAGCGCCTTTGTCGTTGTTTTCTGCTTGGATTTTTCTTAATGTATTGAATAAATTATATGTATTATTAACTTGTTCTTGTGGAGTTTTTGCTGCTTTAATTTGATCAATAACAGATTTTATTTCAGCTTTGTATTGATCATTTTTAGTTGATTTTCTCATTGCTTCAGCTTTTGAAATTAATATTTTAGATATTTCTGAGAAATTATTTTCAATTAAAGTTTTCCAGCTTGCTGAACCTGCTTGAACATATTGTTCATTAGTAATGAAGTTTCCTAAAACATCAAGAATATTGTCTTTAGTTACACCATACATATTAACTTTAAAGTTTTTTGCATCAGTGCTATTAGCAATTTGTTTTGCCCATTGATCAGAGTATGATGCTGCATTTTCTTGTCTTGTTTCAAAATCTTCTTTGTATAATTCGTTAGCCTTGTCATTCAATGTTGTTGAATCAATTTCTTTCATTAATTCATCAAGCATTTTTATACCTTTTTTGTAGTCAAAGCCCATTTTCTTTCTGATTTCGCTAATTTTTTCATCATAATCTCCGCATTCAGAAATTAATTTAACTTTTCTGTTGAATATAGCTTGATCAGTTGAGCTTGTGTTATCAGCGTCATCAGCACCTGGAACAGATGGAACATGTATACTTCCGCCACCGCCAAGAGCATCAAGATTAAGTTTGAAATTGAAGTTTCCTAAAGATGCTCTGAATGGGTTAAGATTGTTGAAACCATTTGCATAACTAGCATTTAGATAAGAAGATAATCCAATGTTATAATTATTTAATGTTCCAGTTGACCAAAGGCTTGGATCAGTTAATGCAGCGTGCATAGCTAAACCAAATTGTCCGCCAGTCATTGTATAAGAATTTTGGATATCATAAGCATTAATAGGAGCGATTACTTCAGGGTATCCAGGTTGTAATAATTCCATTGTTACTGGAATATTAATGTAGTCAAGCATGATGTTGCCATCATAAGTTGGACTATGAAGTGCTGCATCCATCCAGTTAATGAAGTTTTGAGTATCTGCGTTACTTGTTGTGATGCTAAATCCCATTCCCATAATTGTAATCCTCTATTAATTCCCCTTACACTTATAAAGATTTTTTTTATTTGAGAATTGCTTTTTGGAATAAATAATGTTAAGATTTTGTAACATAAATTCCTAAAATACAGAAATAGTCTGATTTTTAAAATCAGACTATTTTTTAGTTATGTAATGTAATTTCTTACCGGTGAGTTTTTAATACAATTATTGAGATATTCGATAGTGTTCATTTTGTCATTATATAGGAATTTGACAAAATTCAGATAAGACATATCTACCGAGCTTAAAAGAACATTGATTTCAAATCCTTCAGAGCAAAAAGGTTCATAATCATAAATAACGTAGTTATTATATTTACTTTTCCATTCTTTTTTTTCGACCTTGCAGTTATTTTCTTCTGCAATATATTCGAACCAATCAATAATATCTCTGCTGATATTTTTAAATTCTAAGTATCTTTCTTGTATTTTATTCATAATTAATCTCCCACTAATAAGATTTTAGTAGATAATGTTTTATATTAATCCCCATTTAGTCTAATAAATAAGATAATTTTCTGGGCGCTGGAGAGTAATAAAAATATCTAATAAGGCTGAAACACATGCGCAGCATGGGATACAGCATGTTAAGTAATGTAACAATATATAAAAAAATTAAATCAAAACGCGCAATTTTTTATATCTAAAATACTTTATAAAAATATAAAGCTCTCTCTTCTTATTTAAACGGACAGACCTTGATAAC
>CALUUV010000065.1 GCA_944324055.1 Candidatus Gastranaerophilales bacterium
AAATTAGTTGTTCAAGTTGTAAAAGAACCAACAGGACATAAAGGTCCAAGAGTTACAACTGAGATTAGTTTACCTGGTAGATTTTTAGTATTAATGCCAAATGAAGCTGGTATTAACGTAAGTAGGAAAATCTCAACAGTAAAAGAACGTGCAAGATTAAAATCTATCGTAAGCTTGATGAAACCTGTTGGTGTTGGTGTAATTATCAGAACAGAAGCAGAAGGTCAGTCTGAAGCTGATATCCAAGAAGATTTAGAAATCTTGTTGGAAAAATGGAATGGTATTGTAACATCTGCAGAAACAGTTACAGCACCTGCACTTTTATATAGAGACCAAGATTTATTGTACAGAGTAATAAGAGAAGCTTGTACAGAAAATACAGAAGAAATTATTGTAGATACAGCTTTTGCGATGAATAGATTACAAAATCTTCTTCAAACTTGGCATATGAATAAAGATATCAAAGTGACTTTATATAAAGGAACTGAACCTTTATTAGTTGCTATGGATATACATAAAGAGATTAAAGCTGCATTACAGACAAAAGTTAATATGCCATCAGGTGGATATTTATATATCCAAACAACAGAGGCTTTAACTGTAATTGACGTTAACAGTGGTAAGTTTGTAAGCTCAGCTACTCAAGATGAAACAATTTTAAAAACTAATATTGAGGCTGTTCACGAAATTGCAAGACAGTTAAGATTGAGAAATATCGGCGGTATGATTATCGTTGACTTTATCGATATGTTATCAAGAGTTGATAAGTTAGCAATGATGGAAGAATTAGAACTAGCATTAGAACCTGATAAAGCTAAACCTCAAGTTGGTCAGTTATCAGATTTAGGCTTAGTTGAATTAACAAGACACCGTCAAGGTCAAGCAATAGCTGAAATCTTTGCTAAAAAATGTCCACACTGTCAAGGTAACGGATTTATTATGGAAGATATTAAATATGCTTCTGCAACTGCTGATGGCGAATATAGAGCAAAAGCAGCTAAGATGAAATTACCTTTAAGTGGATTTAAGAAAGCTGGAAATAACAATGGCGGCGGTCAAAAATTCAGAAATAACAAGGGAGAATCAAAACCAAAAGTAGATGAAACAGAAATGATAGAAGAAGAAACAAATATTGATGTTTCAGTACAGGTTGAAAACCCATCAGTAATGGCACAAGAAGAAATGCAAGCTGTTGCTGAAAATAAAAAGAAAAAAGGTAAAAAGAATACTAAATTTAATAAAAAACAAGTAAAAGAAACTGTTGCTCAAGAAATGGCTGATGCAGAACTTTCAACAACAGTAATTCCTCAAGATGCAGAAATAGCTCCAGTTATTGAAAAAGGTGCTAAGGTTGTAAAAGAGGAAGAAGTAAAAGAAGATAAAGAAATCAAAGAAGAAGAAAAAGTTGAAAAAACAGAAGAAGTAAGCGATAATGTAGAAGTTGCTGAAGCACCTAAAAAAGGTCGCAGACCTAATAGAGGAAGTAAAGCAAAAGGTAGAAAAACTACAAGAACTACAAAAAAGAAAGCTGAAAATGAAGAATAATTTAAAACTAAGTTTAATAATATTAGGTATTGCAATGGCATTATGTATGCCATTGCAAAATCCTTGTTTTGCAGATGATAATCCGGCATTAAGCAAAGATATAGCTGCTGCAACAAAAGAGCCAATAAGTAAGAAGAAAATTGCTTTTAAGTTTATTATGGCAATGGTAGGTGTTGCAACATCATCAGTTATAATATATGTGGGGTTATCAGTTTATAATAAGTTTTTTCACAACCAACCAGAACCTGTAGTTGGATTAAATAGCTTAAGAAGCCCTGAGAATTTTAAAGAATCAATCAATTTATTCTTAGACAAAACTAACTGGTAGGGTTAGGGGTAAAGGGTAAAGAGAGGTAAAGAGGTAAATTTTACTTAGTTTATCTTTGCGTTTAATTTGAACAAAAGTTAAGTGTATTTGTGTGCTAGGTCAATTTTTTCTAAATAATCTACTTTATATAAAAGTAGGTTAACCAAGAATGAATATAGAAGGCATAAGAAAAAATTACCCTATAAGTAATTTGTATTCTCAAAAGAATGAGAATACAAACAATACCAGCTTGCCTAAAGAGAGTAATAATACATGTTTTAGAGGTCATTTAGACAAATATTCAGATAAAAATGTTATTCTAAATCCGGTAATAACACCAGAAAAATTTAAAAAAATTATTAAAGCGCAAAAAGATGTTGATAATGATGGAAATATTGTTCCAAGATTTAATGTAGATGATATATAACAATTAGTTAGCTTAGCAAAAAATAATCCTTCACAAATAAAATTTATAAATAAGTTATTAAATATGAAAACTAAAAATAATGAACCTTTACTGGATAGTTATGCAATTGTTAATATTATTGAACTTAATAAGACTAAACCTGAACTAATTAATAAATTAGTTTCTAATCCTTCTTATAATATATTTCTACAAGATATTAATCAAGGTAATGTCTCAATAGTTGAAGATATAAATATGCTTAATAAAATACTTAAGCGAGTAAATCCTAATAATAATTATTTTTGTTTACATAACAATTATGTAGATAATTGCTATCAGTTCGAATTCTTTAATAAAAAAGATGCACAAATATTTTTTGTTAATAAAACTGATAATGGTTTAGAATTTAATGGCTATGAAATCCAAAAAACAAAAGGAGATAAAACTTTTGTAAGACGCGAATTCAAAGATGGCTCATATTTAGTTGAAGAAATTGGAAATATCACAATTAATAATACAGTAAGACCTTTATCTCTTAAAAAGACACAATTTGATAATAATGGAGTTCAGGTTCGTTCAGAAGTTCTTACACCATCAAAAGATAAACCAGGGACATATACAATAAATGTATATGAAAGAGGACTTAATCAATCAATGGTTAAAAAGCCTGTTGGAACAGTTGAATTATATGGCTCAAAAAATCAAGGTATGAAAGCAAAGAGAACAGTAACATCATCAGATGGAACTGTGACATCTCATACAATAATTCAAGGCCCTAAAGGTTCAGGCATGAAGTACGAAATAAAAGATAAAGATGGAAATATATTAGGAAGAACTGAAAGAAAATATCATAAATTTGATGAAAATCACTATATTTCATCTCTAAATGGACAAAAATATGAAACTGAATTTATTAAAGATAAAATTATTGTTTCAAAACTAGATAATAATGGAAATAAAATTGAAACAATTAAGATTGGTTCAGATATTTTAGATCCTAAATTGAAAAAATTATACAAGAAACTCCCAGGTGATTATTTCTTTAGAATAAAAGATGTAGGTTTACATATATATTTAAATTCAAATATCAATAATAATAGTTATTATTGTTTTAATAAAAAGCTTAATATGAAACATATTGATTTATCAAAAGAACTAAAAAATGATCCATTTATACTTGCTCATGAGTTGGGTCATGCGATTGATTGGAATTATAAATATGGAATATTACGAAAGAATCCAGAATTAATTAATATTCATAAAAAGGAAATAGAAGAATATAAGAAAATAACATCAGATGCTGAAGGCTATTCTATTGATTATTTTATATCAAAAGATGGTGGGTCAATGCCCCTTGCTGAAACAATTGCAGAATTTAATGCTTTAACATCAGGGTTGATTAATGAAGATTATGAACCAATTCAATTAAGAAGTGTTGTATTACAACAACATTTCCCAAAAACTTGTGCAAAAATTATGGAATTGATGAATAATTAATTATAATTCCTTAATTTTTTCTATAACTTTGCCTTTATACCAAATTTCTGCAGTTGAACCGTCTTTGTTGAATTTAATCTGTGTCATTTCATCAGGGCAATATAATGTATTAACTAACTTACCTGATTTTGTATATTTTCTTGCATAATATGGGTAATTAGGGTAATTACCATAAGAGAAATCAATATATTTTAAATGTCCTATTGCATTGTAATAGTAAGTTATTCTTACATTGTTTTGTGGCTGAACTGCATATAAATACATTATATCCATTTTAGGTGTAAACATTGCAGACAAGTTATTACCTTTAAAAGATGTGTAGCCTGATTGTGCTGCATAATAGTTTTCTGGATAATTTTTATCTTTTTTGTTTTCCTGTATTAATTTTTTAAACTCATCTGTCTCAAGTTTAAAAGCACAATCTTTTGAAAAAGTGTATGCCTTTATACCTTGTACATATTGGAATCTATCGCCACCTGTAATAGTTGTAATATCAACGTTTTCATCTGTTGTATCGAATGCAAAAACTGAACATCCGATTAATATTGCAAATATTGTTAATAATTTTTTTATCATAAGTTCTACTCCATTTTTTATTATTATACTATAATAATTTTATGGATTATTTAAGAAATAAATTTGATGTAATAGTAGTTGGAGCAGGTCATGCCGGATGTGAGGCGTCTATATCTGCTGCAAGGCTTGGAGCAAAGGTGCTTTTATGCTCTTTGAATCTTGAGCATATTGCTCTTATGCCATGTAATCCAGCAATTGGTGGCCCTGCAAAATCAACACTTGTTAGAGAAATTGATGCTCTAGGTGGTGTTATGGGCGAAGTTGCTGACGCTACTTACATCCAAATGAAAATTCTTAATTCTTCAAAAGGCCCTGCAGTTCGTGCTCTAAGGGCTCAATCTGATAAATATGAATATATGCAGTATATGAGAAATATCATAGAAGCTGAAGAAAATATTTATCTTAAACAATGTTCTATTACTGATTTAATAACTAAAGATGGGAAAGTTACAGGGGTAATAGATGAGTATGGCTTAGAATATTCTTGTCGTGCTGTTATTTTAACAACAGGAACATCATTAAACGGTAGAATATTTATTGGACTAAAATCTTATCCTGCAGGTCGTTTAGGCGAAAGACCTGCGATTGGTTTATCTGATTCTTTAGCTAAATTAGGAATAAATATCAAAAAACTTAAAACAGGTACTCCTGCAAGGGTTGATAAAAGAACAATAGATTATTCAAAGATGACAATTCAACCGGGTGATGATGAATTACATTTTTATTCATTCAAGCCTAATCGTCCTGTAAGAAAACAAGTTCCTTGTTATTTAACAAGAACAAATGAAAGAACTCATGAGATTATTCGTGCAAATCTTGATAAATCTCCAATGTATCAAGGCTTAATTCACGGTGTTGGACCTCGTTATTGTCCATCTATTGAAGATAAAGTAAAAAGATTTGCTTCAAATCCTTCTCATCATATATTTATTGAACCTGAAGGATTGAACAATTATGAAATCTATATCCAAGGGTTTTCAACAAGTTTGCCAGCCGATGTTCAGGTGGAAATGTTGCATACTCTCCCAGGATTAGAACAAGCTCATATAATAAAACCTGCTTATGCTGTTGAATATGATTATATCCCTGCAGTGCAAACAAAACATTCATTAATGTCTAAGGTTGTAGAAGGTTTATTCTGCGCAGGTCAAATCAATGGTACAAGCGGTTATGAAGAAGCAGCAGCTCAAGGTTTGGTTGCAGGTATAAATGCGATTAATTACTTAAATTCATCTGAAATGTTAGAATTATCAAGAAGTTCTTCTTATATTGGAACTTTAATTGATGATTTGGTTACAAAAGATATTGAAGAACCATACAGAATGCTTACTTCTCGTTCTGAATACAGATTATTATTAAGACAAGATAATGCTGATGCTAGATTAACTGAAACAGGGCATAAAATTGGTTTGATTGATGATGCTCAGTATCAACGTTATAAAGAAAAACAAGAAACTATTCAAAGAGAAATGCAACGACTTGCAGAGGCAAAAGTTTCTGCCAATGATGAAACAAATTCTATTCTTGCAAAATATAATGAACATATCGATAGAGGTATCCGTTTAGCAGAATTATTAAAACGTCCTAATATTGATTATAAGATTTTAAAAGAGTTAGATGCTGAAACTAATAATCTTAACTTATCAAAAGATATTTATGAGGAAGTCGAAGTTCAGATTAAGTATGACGGTTATATTAAACGTCAAGAAGTTCAAATTGAACAGTCTTCTAAATTAGAAAAATATAGGATCCCTGAAAATATTGATTATATGTCTATTGAACATATTTCAGGAGAAACAAAAGAAAAACTACAAAAAATAAGACCTACAAATCTTGCTCAGGCTGCAAGAATTGGTGGGGTTAAACCTGCTGATATTTCTGTGTTAATGGTTTTATTAAATAAATAACCCTGCTAACTTATTATATCTTTTTAAAATTATTACTATAATAAGCAGATGAATTCTTATGATACACTTTCTAGAGAAGAATTGTTATTGCTGCTCAAAAAATCTGAGCAGGATAAAATCAAGTATGTTAACAAATACTTAGAACAAGAAGAAAAATGGAATATTTTAAGATTACTCCTTGCTAAAATCTCTCACGAATTTAAAACCCCATTAAACTCAATAATAGGTTTTTCTGATTTATTGAAATATAACCTTAAGGATGAAAAATTATTAGATTTTACAAATAATATTTCAACAAGTTCTAAGCACATGCTTAGTTTGATTCAAGACTTATTAGATTTAACGAGAGCTCAATATAAGCCTATGGAGCTTGATTATAAACTTTTTAATACAAAAGAGGTTATATTAGAGATAATAAATTCATATCCTAATATTGAAATGGACTATACTTTGGTAGATATTGATATAGAGGCTGATATTAAACGATTTAGGCAACTTATTTATAACTTAACTTCTAATGCTGTAAAGTTTAATAGACCGTCTGGAAAGATTAAAATAATTACTTATTTAGATAATGGATTTAATTTTGAAATTACCGATTCAGGTGATGGAATAGATGAATCTAATTGTAGTGTAATATTTGAATTTTTTGCACAAGCAAACCATGATATAATTAAACGACAAATGGGGTCTGGGATTGGTTTAGCATTATGTAAATCTATTGTTGAAGCTCATAATGGAAAAATTAGTGTTGACTCTAAATTAGGCATTGGCAGTACTTTTAAATTTTATTTACCCCTAGAAAAGGCTAGATAATTATTCTATTGAAAATTTATATAAATACGATTATTATTTAAAAGAAATGGAGATAAAGTTGTGAAAAAGAAAATAATCGTAGGTCTTATTGCTTTAATTGGTTTAATAACAACAATAAAGTTAGCTATTATATATTATGATGCTAATTTTAACCCATATGCGTTATCAAGTTTTTGTTCAATAAATGAGATAGTTGATTGTGATGGTGTTGCTAAAACTACAGCATCACAGTTTTTAGGTATCCCTCTTTCATATTGGGGAATGTTTTTCTATCTATTTATTTTAATGTTGTTATTTGTTGATAAATTAAAGAAAATTAAGTTCTTAAATATTTTATCTGTATTTAAAAGACCAATGTCATATATATCTTCTTTGGGTTTAATTTCTTTTTTAATATCAGTATGTTTAGCATTTGAAAGTGTATTTATCTTACATAAAATATGTTTATTATGCTTTTTCTCATACATATTAAACACTTTAATAGCTCTAGTTGCGACAGATTTTGATAATGGCGGTTTTATTAAATCTGTGAAAGAAAGTTTTGAAGATTTTATATCTGGGGTTAAAGAATATACAAAACCTTTTATTGCTGCAGTTTTAGTAGCTATTGTATTTTTAACATTTACAGCATTAGCAAATCCGTTTGCACCTCAGGTTAAAAAGCTTAATTCAATAAGAACATATTTGAAAATGTCTATAAATCCATATTCAATATCAGGTAATGACTTAGGAGATATAAATGCACCTGTTAAAGTTCAATTATATTCAGATTTTGCATGTCCAATGTGTTTTGCATATAACATAATGATTCATAAAGCTGTAAAAGAACTTGGAAATGTTTATATAGAACCTCATAATTTACCATTGGATAGGGAATGCAATAAATATCTAATGAAACAAGTTCATAATGGGGCTTGTCGTTATGCAAAATATGCTGTTGCAGCTAAAAATCAAGGTAAATATTGGGATATGTCTACTGCAATATTTGAACATAAACCAAAGAATGACGAAGAAGCAATCCAACTTGCTGAGAAGATTGGATTAGATATAAAACAATTTAAAGAAGATATTCACTCAAAAGAAACAATGAAAAAAATAACTGATGATATCGATTATGCAGTATCTCAAGGTGTTATGGGAACTCCTACAATAGTTATTAATGGCGAAAGATATGTAGGTATAAAACCATATTATGAGTTAAAAGATTTGCTTAAAAAGGGAGCAGAATAATAAATATTATGAGCGATGAGAAAAAAATATTATTACATGCCTGTTGCGGAATATGTTCAGCTGATTCAATAAGACAATTGAAAGAATTAGGATATGAGCCAATAGTTTATTTCTTTAATCCCAATATAGATACAAAAGAAGAATTTGACAGAAGATTAGAGGCTCAAAAAACTGTTTGCGATTATTATAATGTGGAACTTATTGTGGAACCTTATTGCCCATCAGAATTTATTTCAGTTGTAAAAGGTTATGAAAATGAACCTGAAAGAGGAAAACGTTGCACGTTATGTTTTAAGCTCAGACTTTTAAAATCAGCATATAAGGCAAAAGAGCTTGGGGTGAATTATTATACAACGACAATTGTAATCAGTCCTCATAAGAATTATGAACTTATAACTAACATTGGGTTAGATATAGCATCTCATGTTGATGGTGTTGAATATGTTCCAGTGAATTTTAGAAAGAAAGATGGTTTTTTGAAAACGAATAAGTTATCAAAAGAATTAAATCTATATAGACAGAATTATTGTGGATGTAAATTTTCAAAGAATGTAAATTAATGTAAATAATAGCTAAAGATTTGAGTAATATTGTCGTAATTGTAGCTATGGTAGATAAGAAATTACATATAATTGGTGAAAGTGGTAACGTGTTAGGTCCTAAGGATATGAATGCTGAGTTAAAGCGTTCTGATTTGGGTGATAATAAGGATCTGTTAAAAATATTTGATTATTATAATAAAAATAAAGATGGTAAATCAAAAGAAGTATTAGATAAAACTGAATTAAATAATATGCTTTCTGAATTATTGAGTGCGTCAAATGGTGATAATATCTTTGAGCCTGATGAAATAAGAAAACATTTAGAAGGCTTAAATTTAGGTCGTTCTGTCGCAACAGATGATGTAATAAACTTTTTAGGAAAGATTTCAGTTAATTCTTTAGTAAAAAAAATATATGATGATATTGATGGAATGGGTACCAGTTCATCTTTAGATGATCATTTGGAAGAAATTCCTGCAGAAAATATAACGGAGGTGTTAAAAAAATATAAAAAAGATAAAGGTGAAACTTTAGCTCAAGCAATATCTGATGAGTCCGGTAGCTGGGGATCTACAAGAAATAATTATTTAAAGATTATAAGAGACAAACTTGCAGAACGCGGAAATCAAGTTGGTGTTAATCCAAATGCTTTTATAAAATCTTTTGATAAGGAATTATCCAAAATGGATATGAGTTGGATGAGCGGTGAAGATAGTTCTGGACTTGATAAGATTATTGACTCTTATATGAATAAATTGGCTAAGCCAGAACAAATTTATAACCAAAATAAAGATGGCATTATGCAGATGATGTCTAATAAAAAATTGTGTTGGACTGATGAAGATAGGAACGAAATTTTTAATAAAATAATGAAATATGCAACTCTAAATAATCCAAAGTCTATGATAGAAGATATTGCTAAAACATCAAAGACTCCAGCAATAAAATCATCTGCTCAAAAGTTGCTTAAATCAAACTATTTAGACTATTTCCCTATATTTGTGGCATCAATAGTTGCTCAAGAATCACAGTTTAGAGAGTTTGATGATAAAGTTTTCAGCAAAAACGGCCAAGGAGTTATGCAGTTAACTAAAGTGCTAATAGATGATATGTATAAGAACCCTGGCATGTTTGATGATGAGTTTATTGATAGAGTTCATTCAGAATATCCTGATAGCCTTTCTTTATATGATGCAATCCAAGATAGAGAAGATTCATCTTTGAATTTTGATGTTGGAACAGCAGGGCTTAAAGGTAAGTTAAATACAGTATTAAAGAAGATAAAAAATAAAGAATATCAAAAACAAGGTATTAATGTAAATTCAGCCGAATCTATAATGGAGCTTGTTGCTATGAGTTATAATGGTAATGATGCCCCTAAAAAAGATTCTAAGTATGGAAATGCTATATCACAGGTGAGATATATTTATGCTCGAGATGTGTTAATGCGATTTAAACAATACACTCCAGCAGGTGTATCAGTTCGTCATTACTTTGAATACAATCCAAAGACAGATAAATTTGTAAATCATTAATTTCATCTTTTTAACCCTTGCGAAAGTCTGTTTTTAGTGTTTAATTAAAATACTAAAAAGGAGTTTCTTATGGAATGTAAAAGAGAAGAGAATTTAATTGATTGTACCTGTACTGCAACAACC